>JAXJPK010000205.1:0-2381 GCA_036311705.1 Clostridia bacterium | reverse complement strand
TTCTTCATAAGTAGCCTTTGCTTCAGCAGAGGTCAACGCCAAGTCTTCAGCGTTTAACTCAACTTGAACCACATCATCTGGTTTTAGTTGGGATAACATGACAACAGTCTCCACATGGCTGGTGTGGGGGAACATATCCACACCGGTGCATTTTTCGGGAGCATATCCGAACTCGGCAAGGAATTTTGCATCTCGTGCAAGCGTTGATGCGTTGCACGAAACATAGACAATCCGCTTTGGCGATGCCGAGCAAATCGCCTTTAGTGTCGCTTCGTCACTACCCTTTCGGGGTGGGTCCAAAATGACTACATCGGGCGTCATTCCGTTTTCGATCAGCATAGGTACGGCGTTTTCCGCACTGTCTGCAAAGAACTGCACATTCTCTATTCCGTTTGCGGCGGCGTTCTTTTTCGCATCCTCCACCGCCTGTTCAACTATTTCAATGCCCGTCACCGCACCTGCCGTTTTTGCGGCAGCAAGCGAAATTGTTCCTATTCCGCAATACACATCAAGCACGCTGTCTGACCTTGTGATATTTGCATATTCAAGTGCCTTGCCGTAGAGCTTCTCCGTCATCTGCGGATTTATCTGATAAAAGCTGTGCGGCGAAATCTCAAATCTGATACCGCAAAGCTCGTCCTCGATTATGCTCTTGCCGTAAATCAGCTTATTTTTCTCGCCTAATACGGAATTATTTTTCTTTTCATTTATATTAACGAACACAGACACTATCTTATCTGAAACCACTCTTAATTTTTCAACAAGCTTTTCAGGATTGGGGATAGACCTGCCGTTTACGGACAGGACAACCATAATTTCTCCCGTACTGCGTGCATTACGGATAAACACACGCCTTACCAAGCCCTTATGCGAAAACTCGTCATAAACCGACAATCTGTTTTCTCCCATATACGCCTTTATGGCATCAACAATTTTGCCGTTTATCGCATCTCCTGCCATACAATCACAGACGGGGATAATCTCATGCGAACGCCTTGCATAAAAGCCGCTGACAACCTCGCCGTTTTTATCCGTTCCTATAGGAAATACGCATTTATTCCTATAGCGTTCGGGTGTATCCATACCGAGAATTTCGTCACACTTAAAATCCTTAAATCCGCCGATACGCTGCATTGCCGACTCTATAAACCCACGCTTAATTTCAAGCTGTGCATCATATTTTATATGTTGCAAATGACAGCCGCCGCAGCGCTTAAACACCCCGCATACAGGCTCGGTGCGTAAATTTGACGGCGTATTCAGTCCCATCAATCTGCCTATGGCATAGCGTGTCAAAACCTTAACTATCAAAACATCACAAATATCACCCGTCACCGTCATTGGCACGAATACTGTAAACCCGTCAACAGTACCCACGCCGTTACCGTCCGAAGATACGCCTGTTATCTCAATTTCATACCGCTTATTTTTTTCTACCATAATTACCTCCGAACGACATTAGTACATACTATCATTCTACACCAATTCTTCGTATTATGCAATAGATTTCATGCAAAAAAGTGGATGTAAAAAACCAGCATTGGTTTTTTACATCCACTATGGGGACTACAAATCCCTTTTCTTTACATTTCAGAGGCATTAATTTTTTCAAATTACACCTTGTATGTCATGCTATATTTCAAAATCACAGCCTTGTGCGGTAATTCCGTATATATTGGTGTAGCTGTTATTTTCCCCGATTTTTACAACGGGTTCTTTGTCGGTACAATGCACATTCTCAAATACAATGTTGCGGTAACAGATATTGTAGCCCTCCATGCTTTCGGGTGGTTTTATACCCTGGTTTCCGGTGCTCGTTCCAAGTCTTTCAGGTGCGATGTGGATCGTGTTTGCTCTCCAATTGCCGCGGTGAACAAATTTATCATCATCACTTGACTGGATCATAGGCTGCATACTGCGCTCCGGGCTGTCATCTTCAATATACATATTTCTGTACACAACATTCTCAACAAAGGATCTCTCAGAGCCGTACCATGTTGTAATATTCACGGCATTATGGCACAGTCGGATTAGATATATATCCTCAAAGGTAATGTTTTTTATTGTACATGGTTTGTCGCCGCACCATATCTCAAGTGACTTGCCCCAATCGCACCAGAATACACAGTTCTTAACAACCACATTTTCCACATCTTCTGTTTCGCCCAGCAAAAAAGGAGCTCTTGCAACAAAGCAATCATCAAAGGAGCGTACAAAGCTGTTTTTAACCGTAACATTCTTTGATGCGCATATGTCTATTCCGTCACTGTTATAACGCCATTGTCCCACAATCTTTATATTGTCTATTACAACATTTTCACAGTGGTTGCGTACTATCAGCGACCAGAACATGGAGTCCTGCAATGTGATACCCTCTACAT
>JAXJPK010000204.1:0-3098 GCA_036311705.1 Clostridia bacterium | reverse complement strand
GCGTTTCTGGGAGCAATTACAGGAAGCAATTCAAAGGTGAATATTGTTCGATGTGTAGAAAATCTTTTCCACGATAAATCGGATATGATAAAGGATTGCACAGATTTTGAAGATTTTTACAATGTTTTTGAAAGGGAGCTTTTCTCGGATTTACAAACTGCGTTTGATTATGATGATAAATATAACATCGAGCGTGCTAAAGATGTAAGCTATGTATCATCACTCGTTTTTAACGACTGCATAGAAAACGGAAAAAGCTTATCGCAAGGGGGCGGAAATGTTGTAATTGCATCGCCTATGATCTTAGGTATTACAAATGTTATTGATTCACTTATTGTTGTGAAACAGTTTGTGTTTGATACAAAAGTCATTACAATGTCTGAACTCATTAATGCAGTTAAGGCGAATTGGGAGAATTATGAGGATTTAAGAACTATTATATTGAAAAAATGCAATTTCTTCGGCAATGATGATGATACATCAAATTATGTCGCACAAAAACTTTATAAAAGCTTCTATGATTTTATGAAAGATAAAAAGAATGTGTTTGGTTATCAATGGCTTGTGGGCGACCTTTTAGGATACAACGAGCACCATAAATGGTTCGGCGAAAAAACAAAAGCAACTCCCGATGGTCGTTTTAACGGCGATTTGATAAAATTCGGTATCGGACAGAGTGAAGGTAAGGACAGAGAGGGATTGACAGCACTTCTTAATTCTATTGCAAAGCTTGACCCTAATGCGATTGCATGCGGAAGTACGGTTACAAATATTTCTGTTGATGACGCACTTATCAAAAACGATGACTATTTTGAAAAAACTGTAGATATGTTTGAAACATATTTTAAAAACGGCGGTGTGCATTTCCAGCTTACATATGTTTCTAAAGAGGAACTTATTGCAGCTCAAAAAGACCCCGAAAAATATAACAGCCTTCGTGTACGAGTTACGGGATTTTCAGATTATTTTGTAAATCTTCGGGAAAGTATACAAAATGATATTATAGAAAGGACAACTCACAATGAATGATTTTGTTGAAGTAAGAACCGTTTTGGGAACAAAGAAAATCAGTAAGAATACAGTAACACTTTCTCATGAGCATATATGCTGTTACTCCGAATATCTTAATATAATGTCAAAAAGCTATTTAGATAAAGCCGAGCTTGCGGAAAAATCAGCCGATATTCTGAAAAATATGAAAGAAAAATACGGCTTGGGTTTGTTTATAGATTGCACTCCCATAAATATCGGCAGAGATGTTGAACTATTGAAAAAAGTGTCTGAATTGTCGGGAGTTGATATAGTTTGCTCAAGCGGCTTTTATTATAACGATGAGCCGATTTTAGATTGTATGTCCGCTGAAACACTTGCGGAATTTATTGTCGGGGATGCAAATAATACTTGTGCCGGAATAATAAAAGCGGCGGTTGAATATGACACGATTTCACCTTTTAATATCAAGCTTTTAAAAGCCTCTGCAATTGCGCAAAATAAGACAGGACTTCCGATTATTTTGCATACAAACGCAAATAACAAAAACGGAGTAAAAGCGGTCGAAATTTTGCTTTCAGAAAATGTAGAACCAAAAAATATAGTTGTAGGGCATTTAAGTGATACAAATGATATTGAATATATAAAAAATTTTACAAAGTCAGGCTGTTATGTTGCTCTTGACAGAATGTATGATAACAAAACGGAAGAATATATAACATCAAAAATTAATCAGATAAATGAGCTTTGCGAAGCGGGATATGCGGATAAATTACTTTTATCCCATGATGATTCGGTTTTTCAGGGATTTTGTGATAAGCCGCAAATAAAAGAGCCGAGGTGGTCATATATGTTTGAGCATATCCTGCCGCGACTTGATAATGAAATTACAAATAAAATATTAAAGGAAAATCCGCTGACAATGCTATGCGGAATGGAGAATTGATTATGGAATACAAAGAACAAATACATAATTATGTAGTTGAACACAAAGAGGAAATATTAAAAACATTAAAGGAGCTTGTCAAAATTCCGTCAGTAAGAGGAGCTGCGGAGCCTGAAGCACCTTTCGGAAAGGCTTGTGCCGATGCTTTGGAATATACAGAAAAGCTGTATTCTCAAAACGACTTTGAAACGGAGCTTAATAAACAAGGCGGATATTTGCTTTCGTATTTCGGTAACGGAAAAAGAACACTGGGACTTTTTGCCCATGCCGATGTGGTTGATGTCAGCGATGATTGGGTACATACAACGCCCTTTGAGCCAATTGAAAAGGATGGATATTTAATCGGCAGAGGTGTGCTTGATGATAAGTCGGCCGTTGTTATATCACTCTACTCGGCTAAAATTTTAAAGGAACTTAATATTCCGTTTAATTCAAGGCTGGTTATGTTTACGGGCGTAAACGAGGAAACGGGAATGGCGGATGTTGAGGAATATTCAAAAAAGCATACCGCACCTGATTTTTCTTTGATTTGCGATGCGGCATTTCCTCTTTACAGAGGAGATAAAAGTATGATGAATTTTTGGGTAACTTTAAATACAGAATTAAAAGACATCAAAAATTTTCACGGCGGAAATGCAATGAATATAATTCTCGGCAAGGCAACGGCTGTGGTGAATGGTGAAACTGTAACCGAAATGGGAATTTCGCGTCATTCGGCATTGCCGGAGGGCTCGGTAAATGCAGGATATTTGCTTGCAAAAAAACTTTCCGACCGTGAGGATATTTGTCAATCGGACAGAGAACAAATGCTGTTTTTAATGAGCGTTTTGGAAAAATATTATGGTGAAGCTTACGGAATTGAGCATTGTGACGAGTGCGGAAAACTAACCTGCACAAACGGTATAATTAAAATCGACAACGAAAAAATTATGCTCGGATATAATATGAGATTTGGGCTGTCTGCTAATACCGAAAATATCAAAAAAAGCATTACTTCTTTCTTTGAAAAAAACAACTGCACAGTCGAATTTGAAGAAGAAAATGAAGGCTATATTATTTCGGAAGACAACAAATACATACAAGCCTGCCTTAAAGCCTACAGTGATTTTACAGGTGACAAACATCCGCAGGTGTATATAAATGCAGGCGGAACATATGCAAG
>JAXJPK010000203.1:0-1832 GCA_036311705.1 Clostridia bacterium | reverse complement strand
TTGGAGGAGAGAGCGGGATTCGAACCCGCGAACGGCGGAACCGTTACCGGTTTTCAAGACCGGCTCTTTCAACCACTCAGACATCTCTCCAAGTAATACTGATACAATCAGCAACATTTAATATTATAGCATAGGTATGGTGATTTGTCAATATATTTTTAAAAATTTAATTTAAAATATTTCTAAATCATACCTATGCTATAAACGCTAATATTCCAGCTTAAAAGAATTTTGGAATAGTGTCTATCATGCCGAAAGCAAACACTATGAGAATCATAATCGGAAGAATGAATTTCATATATCCATACATCCATTTGCGTACTTTAACACCCTTACCGATATTAGCCTCATTCACGAAATTATCCCATCCCCAACCATGCTTTGAGGTGCAGAACAATACATAACAAAGAGAGCCTAACGGAAGGAGGATATTACTTACCAAAAAGTCCTCAATATCCATAATCGTCGAACCGTCCCCCATCGGCTGAAAACCCGAAAGAACATTAAAGCCCAAAACACACGGCAAAGCCATCACAAGCATAAGCAAGAAATTGCATAGGCAAGCCTTTTTTCGGCTACACTTGAAAATATCACAGGTACAAGCTATTATACTCTCAAATACCGCAAACACTGTTGATAATGCCGCAAATGACAAGAATATAAAGAATAGTGAGCCCCATAATCTGCCCAGCGGCAAATCTCTGAACAAGTTCGGCAAAGTGATAAATATTAGATTCGGGCCGCTGTCAACCTCAAGGTTGTGTGCCGAACAAGCAGGAAATATAATTAAACCCGACACGATTGCAACCAGTGTATCAAGTGCCGCAACATTAATTGACTCACCCAAAAGAGTACGCTCCTTGCCGATATAGCTTCCGAAAATAGCCATTGCACCGATACCCAAGCTCAGTGTAAAGAACGCCTGATTCATTGCACTTACAATAACCTTCCCTACGCCTACACTCTTTAAGTTTTCTACGCTCGGCAACAGATAGAACTCCAGTCCTGCTCTTCCGCCCTCCATAAAGAAGCTGTTAACTGCAAGAGCAATCATAATCAAAAGCAATGCAATCATCATATATTTTGTAACTCTTTCGATACCGTTCTGCAACCCGAAGGAAGCCACAAAAAAGCCGATAGCGATAACAATGTATGTATATAATATCATTTCACCCGGATTAGATAAAACGCCGCCAAATACCGCCGCAATGCCCTCCGAATCAAGTCCTATGAATATACCCGTACCCATAGATACGCAATACTTCACCATCCAACCTGCCACAGCCGTATAGAACATCATCAACAAATATTGGGCAATCAACGCAAGATAGCCGTGAATATGCCATTTTGTCCCCTTTGGCTCAAGCATCTGGTAAAGCTTTACAGGGCTTTTTCTGCTTGCACGACCAAGTGAAAACTCCATTGTCATTACAGGTATTCCCATAACGAGCAAAAAGAACAAGTAGATTAGTACGAATATACCTCCCCCGTTCTGCCCTGTTATATAAGGGAATTTCCATACATTGCCTATTCCGATTGCACAGCCTGCACTCAATAATATAAATCCCAGTCTGTTTCTTAACCTTTCTCTCTGCATAAACAGTACTCCTTTAAATCAGTGTATATACATAATTCTACCATAACAACATATAAATGTCAATTATAACATTTCAAATGCCCGATTTATTAACAAGGACAGCCGCCTCTGCTCTTGTGATAAACCTATGGGGACGAATCGAGTTATCCTCAAATCCATTGATGATGCCTTCTGACGACAGTGCAGAAATAGCTCCCTTTGCCCAATCCGGTATCTGCGAGCTGTCAGTATAATT
>JAXJPK010000202.1:0-7898 GCA_036311705.1 Clostridia bacterium | reverse complement strand
CCCGTGCTCACTCGCATACAAGCGTATAGTCTTGTTCGCACGGACGCACAATCTGAACAGTTTTGATTCAAACTTGGTTTTGTGAAAGGAGTTAATGGTAATAACAATGGCAGAGATTTTAGAAACAGTAATGCTTATATGCTTTGGTATATCATGGCCTTTATCGGTTTATAAGAATATTAAGGCAAGAACGGCAAAGTCGATGAGCTTGGGATTCATTTTGATGATTACGGGCGGATATATCTGCGGTATAATTTCAAAGATATATGCACACAGAATTAACTATGTTTTGGTAGTGTATTTATTAAACCTTGCTATTGTAAGCGTGAATATAGCGGTATATTTCAGAAATAAGAAGTTTGACAAAAAGAAGCTTGCAGCATAAGCTATCGCATTTTTTTGCATCTCTCCGCAACCTATTCAACTTTCTTTACAGACCTTTTTTATTTTTTTGGTTGAAATTACAATAAAATTATGCTATAATAGCGGTAAAAGAAGGAAAAGGATACGGCGGGATGAATATTTTCAAACCAATGTTCTTTACAGATTTAAAGGGCTATGGCATGAATCAATTCCTGAAGGATATTATTTCGGGAATTATTGTTGCGGTTATAGCATTGCCTCTGTCTATCGCACTTGCGATAGCCTCGGGTGTTGCTCCTGAAGCAGGTATTTATACTGCGGTTGTTGCAGGATTTATAATAGCCGATTAAGGACGGAATAAATTGCATTATACTTCGTATGCGTTCGGTTATGTCACTTGACACAGATGCGTTGAGGGGGTTTGAAGCATTGTTGGAAAAATGCGAGGAAAGAGGTGCGACTGTCTTGATTTCGCATATTAATCCGCAACCTTTGAAAGCAATGAAAAAAGCGGGTATATATGATATGATAGGCAAGGAGAATTTTTGCACGGATATCAATTCAGCAATGGAGAGAGCGAAATCCCTTGGTAAAAAATAACCGATTAGATAAAAGGAGAGATTATTGTGAAAAAAGTATTACTAATAGGTGATTCAATCAGATTGGGATACGAGGAGGAAGTAAAGAAGGAGCTTCAAGGAGAATACGAGGTTTGGGGACCGGAGGAAAACTGCCGATTTGCAAAATATACACTAAACGAATTGGGCAGAATTTTTGAGGCATTTTCAAACGGAACGGCAAACAAGTGCGACCAGGCACTTCTACAGCCTACAGCAGGAGATGTGGGGGAGATTACATATCCCGATATAATCCACTGGAACAACGGGCTATGGGATACATCAATCGTGTGTGAGGAGGATGGTGCGTTCACACCTGTTGATGAATACATAAGCTATATGTCAAAGATTTTGCGGGAGTTGAGGAAGGTTACGAACAAGGTGATTTTTGCTACAACAACGCCCGTTAAACCGGTAAATCCCAATCAGAAAAATGAAATAATAACAGAGTATAACAAACGAATTGTTGAGTTTATGAATAATGAGAATGTTATGATTAATGACCTTGGGGCACTTGTTTCTGAAGATAAGGACAAGTATATATCAAATGACAATATCCACTTATCCGACGAGGGTAAAAAGGCATGTGCAAAGGCTATAGCAGATTATGTCAGAAAGATAGATACGGTGTAAATGGAACTTGGCAACTTGCACAATTTCTGTGCAAGTTGCTTGTTAATTTAGCTGAAAGTTTTGCCCAAAACAACATATTTTTTAAATACTCTTGCAAAAAATATACAAATGATGTATAATCATACTGTATCCTTGTATGGGATATTTGTGTTTCAATGCGGTCATTTGGAGTATGAACTTCAAATCACAATTCGGGTATCGCCGACCCGTCAATACGGCGAAAAAAATAGGAGGTAGAGCATGAAAAAAATAATTGCATGTTTATCATTGGCATTGGCAATGGTTGCAGGTACAACAGCTATGGCTGCTCCTGGGGCAACTTATGTTCCAGCGGACAATAAAGTAACTGTATCAGAAGCTGATGCGTACAAGACAGTACTTATAGAAGATGCTGCCGGCACACCTGTGTATATTGATCAGGCAGAAAATGCATTTGAGGCAACTGCTAATTTCTTTATCAAAGCTAATCCGGCTGTAGGACAGTACACAGTAAAGCTTGGTGGTAACGGTTCAGTTACAACAGCTAACTTTACAGTATCTGCACCGGTTACACCGGATCCGGATCCGACACCTGTTGGTGACCCGATGAATTGGACTGCACAGGTTGCTGATGCGAACGGCACTACATATAGTGCAGGTTTCACTGCTACAGCTGTTAATTTGGATAGTGTAAGAAAGCTTGTTATTTCAGCAACAAAAGATGGAGTAACAAAGAAAGCTACTTTGAACATCAGTGATGTTTGGACGGCAGTTTCAACAGGCGCTGTTAACTTAGCTGTTAAGGTTACAAATGTACCTAATTATGTAACCGGCTTAAGAGTTGAATTTGCAAACTAATGGAGGTGTCGAGATGAAAAAATATAATACACCTGAAATGATGGTTTCATTGTTCGAAAACGAAGCTGTAGAGACTGCTGCATTGAGCACAACATTCCATACATATGATGAGTTTGTAAGTTCACAGGGTGCTACAACAGGAACAGATATTGATTTCACCAGCTTGAGCAGCTTGAGCTGGGAGTTCTAATTAGAAATTAAGAACAATAACGAAGAATTAAGTATTGAGCATACAGTAATACTCTCCCGGAATATTCTGTAATTTAACCGGGAAGTGATATTTCTCCCGGTTTGAGTATGCTCGCTTTATATTAAGGGGGAGACTGAAGTTTAATAATTAATGACCGTATTGGATCGCAATATATGAATTTTAAAAGGGAGACTGATCATCTCCCTTTTTTTTACATAAAAATTTAACATATGAGGTAAAAACGCATATGGACATGAAAAATTCACTTACTTTCGCTGTTTGCTGTATGGCGTGTGACTAATACATTTTGTTATGCAACGAAACAGTGTATTGACAAAAGACTGCCGATTTAGTATAATATAAGAGAGTATATATGATATAATTGGATTAGAATACAAACAGAGAGGTAAGTAATGATTACAGTAACAAATTTAAGTGTGAATTTTGACGGTCAGCCGTTGTTTAAGGATGTTGATTTGAAGTTTACGCCCGGAAACTGCTACGGCGTTATCGGAGCAAACGGTGCAGGAAAATCTACATTTTTAAGAGTTTTATCGGGAGATTTGGAGTCATCAACGGGTGATGTGTCAATTCCGCCAACCTGCCGTATGTCAGTTTTAAAGCAGGACCATTTTGAGTTTGATGAATACACGGTACTCGATACCGTTATAATGGGAAATAAAAAGCTCTATGACATTATGAAAGAAAAAGACGCTTTATATATGAAAGAGGATTTTTCTGATGAGGACGGTATCCGTGCCGCAGAGCTTGAAGCAGAGTTTGCCGAAATGGATGGTTGGGAGGCTGAATCTGATGCCTCAAAGCTCATTCAGGGGTTAGGTTTAAGCGAGGATTTGCTATATCTTAATATGTCTGATTTAGGCGGCAACGAAAAGGTGAAGGTTTTGCTTGCACAAGCGTTATTCGGTAATCCCGATATAATTTTGCTTGACGAGCCTACAAACCATTTAGACATCAATGCGGTGGAGTGGCTTGAGGATTTCTTGATGGATTATCAAGGTACGGTTATCGTTGTTTCTCACGATAGATATTTTCTAAATGTCGTCTGCACGCATATGGTTGATATTGATTACGGTAAGATTAAAATGTATGTGGGTAACTATGAGTTCTGGTACGAATCATCACAGCTTGTTCAGAAAATGATTAAGCAGCAGAACAAGCGTAACGAGGAAAAGATTAAGGAGCTGGAAACATTTATTCAGAGATTCTCCGCAAATAAGTCAAAATCAAAGCAAGCAACAAGCCGTAAAAAGATGCTTGATAAGCTGACGGTTAATGAAATGCCTGCATCATCGAGACGGTATCCGTTTGTCGGATTTGATATGGACCGTGAAGCGGGAAAGGATTTATTGACAGTTTCGGGAGTTTCAAAGGCTCTAAACGGCGAAGTATTGTTAAACGATGTATCTTTCTCTCTAAATCACGGTGACAAGATAGCGATTATCGGTGAAAATGAGCTTGCCGTTACCGCACTTTTAAAGATTTTAGCGGAGGAGGACGAACCTGATTCGGGTAGCATTAAATGGGGCGTCAGCACATCAAGAAGCTATTTCCCGAAGGATAACACAGAGTATTTTGAGGACTGCAAGCTGAATTTGTGCGACTGGCTAAGACAATATTCCAAGCCCGGATTTGAAACGCAGAACGAAACATATATCAGAGGATTTCTGGGCAGAATGTTGTTCTCGGGTGATGATGTGTTTAAAGAGGTGCGCGTCCTATCAGGAGGCGAAAAGGTTCGTTGTATGCTCTCGAGAATGATGCTTTACGGCTCGAATGTATTGATACTTGACCAGCCGACAAACCATCTTGACCTTGAGTCGATTACGGCGGTGAACAACGGTTTGACAGCATTTAAGGGCAATGTTATTTTTGCTTCACACGACCACGAATTTATGAATACAATCGCCAATCGCATAATTCGCATTAATCCCGACGGGTCGATTACAGACAGACTTTGCACTTATGACGAATATCTTGAAAAGCTAAAGAACGGAGAGGTATAAATAAATGAGTAAGGCTGATGAGTTGTTTATTAAAAATTGCCGTGAAATCATAGATAACGGTTTTTCGGACGAGGCACTTCCCGTACGCCCAAAATGGGAGGACGGTACACCCGCTCATACGACAAAGTCGTTTGGCATTGTAAACAGATATAATCTTGCAGAGGAGTTTCCTATCCTGACTTTACGCCGTACATATCTAAAGAGTGCGGTTGATGAGCTGTTATGGATTTGGCAGAAAAAATCGAATAATATTAAGGACTTGCACTCACATATTTGGGATTCTTGGGCGGATAAGGACGGCTCAATCGGTAAGGCGTACGGCTATCAGCTCGGAATAAAGCATAGCTATCCCGAGGGTGAATTTGACCAGGTGGATAGAGTTATTTATGATTTAAAAAACAATCCGTCATCACGCAGGATTATGACCAATATCTATGTGCATCAGGATTTGAAGGATATGAATCTTTACCCCTGTGCATACAGCGTTACATTTAATGTGTCGGGAAACAAGCTGAATGCTATTTTAAATCAGAGGTCGCAGGATATGCTTGCGGCAAATAACTTGAATGTTGTGCAATACAGTGCATTGCTTATTATGATGGCAAAGACAGCAGGACTTGTGCCGGGTGAGCTTGTGCATGTTATTGCGGACGCACATATCTATGACAGACATATTCCCGTAATTGAGGAGATTATTAAAAATGAGCCGTATGACGCCCCAATTCTCCATGTTGCGGATAAGACGGATTTCTATGAATTCACCCGTGATGATTTCACGCTTGAGAATTACAAATACCATGAATTTAACGGGAAAATACCCGTTGCAATATAATTAAGAGGATTGCAAAAGGAGTTAGCAGGTTAAAATGAAAATTGCGTTTATTGGTGCAGGAAATATGGGCGGTGCAATAATCGGAGGTATAATAAAAAGCGGTATTGCAAAACCCTGTGATGTAACGGTTGCGGATAAGTCACAAGAAAAGCTTAATGGGATACAAGACGAGTACGGCGTTAATATTACAACAAATAATCGTGACTGTCTTGATACGGATATTTTAATGCTTTGCGTTAAACCCGCAGTTATCTACAGTGTTATAAAGGAAATAGCTTATGAGTTAAACCCCGATACGGTTGTTGTTTCAATCGCCGCAGGTCAGTCGATAGAAAAGCTTTCTGACGAATTCGGTAAGCAGGAGATGAAAATTGCCCGTGTTATGCCCAATACCCCTGCACTTGTGGGTGAGGGAATGGCGGCAGTTTCGGTTAATGAGAATATGTCAGACGAGGAAACAAAAGCGGTGCTTGATATTTTCAACTCGCTTGGAAGGGCAGAGCTTGTGCCGCAGTCGCTTATGGATACGGTTACGGCTGTGAGCGGTTCATCACCTGCATATGTGTTTATGTTTATCGAGGCAATGGCTGATGCTGCAGTGCAAGGCGGTATGACGAGGGATATGGCATATACTTTTGCATCACAAGCCGTATTGGGCAGTGCCAAAATGGTGCTTGATACAAAAAAGCATCCGGGTGAATTAAAGGATATGGTATGCTCACCGGGAGGTACGACGATTGACGCCGTTGCCGCTCTTGAGGAGCAAGGCTTTAGAAATGCTGTTATGAAAGCCGTTAAAGTATGCATAGAAAAGTCAAAATCGCTATAATATTAATAATATATAGTATTTCACAGAAAGGAAACGGCGTATTATGAAAATTTGCGTATTTGGAGCAGCGAGCAATCAGATAGATGAAAAGTATATAGAAAAGACAGAGGAGCTTGGACTTGCCTTGGCTAAAAGAGGGCATGAGCTTGTGTTTGGCGCAGGTGCAAGCGGACTGATGGGTGCTGCTGCAAGGAGCTTCAAAAAAGGCGGTGCGAAAATAACAGGCGTTATTCCGAGCTTTTTTAAAACCGAAACGGTTGAGGCAATATATGATGAATGTGACGAGATTATCTTTACAGAATCAATGCGTGAGAGGAAACAGATAATGGAGGATATGGCAGACGCATTTATCGTTGTTCCCGGCGGAATAGGTACACTTGAGGAAATGTTTGAGATTATAACTCTAAAACAGCTTGCAAGACACAAAAAACCCATAGTGTTTTATAATATATATAATTATTATGATAAACTAATGGAGTTTCTTGACAGCTGCGAGAAGGAGCGATTTATAAGAGAGGGTTGCCATAATTTATATATTTCATCGGACAATAACGACGAAATAATTGATTACATTGAAAACGGTAAGCCGTTTGAATTAGGGATAAAGGATTTAAAGTGATATTAGCGGAGGTATTGCTATGAAAAAAATATCATTGGTTATAATGGCAGCAGGAATAGGCTCGAGATTTGGCGGCGGCATAAAGCAGCTTGAGCCTGTGGGACCGTCCGGCGAGATTATTATGGATTATTCTATCCATGATGCAATTAAGGCGGGATTTAATAAGATTGTGTTCATTATCCGAAAGGATATTGAAGCAGATTTCCGTGAGGTTATAGGCAATAGGATTGAAAAGATATGCGACAGGCTTGGGGTTGAGATTGCGTATGCCTTTCAGGATTTGAGAGATATTCCCAAGGGTGAAGCAGTGCCGAGTGAGAGAAAGAAGCCCTGGGGTACAGGTCAGGCAGTTCTTTCCTGTAAGGGTATTGTTAATGAGCCGTTTGCGGTGATAAATGCAGATGATTATTACGGTAAAGAGGCGTTTGTTGAAATGTATAAATTCCTTGATAATTATTCGCCTGAAAAGCCGAATGATTTTGCGATGGCAGGATTCATTTTGGAGAATACTTTGAGCGACAACGGCGGTGTTACCCGAGGAATATGTAAGGTTGATGATAACAGATACCTTACAGATATTGTTGAAACAAGCGATATTGTTAAGACCGAAAACGGAGCAAAATCAGGTGATACAGAAATTGACCCTAAATCGTTTGTTTCAATGAATATGTTTGGTTTTACTCCGAAGTTTATAGATAGATTAGACGATGGCTTGTGCGAGTTCTTTAAAAATGATGTAAAGGATAATCCGCTAAAGAGCGAATTTTTGATACCTGTATATGTCGGCAAGCTGTTAAATGACGGTGAAGTAACAATAAAGGTATTAGAAACATCGGACAAATGGTTTGGAGTTACATATAAAGAGGATAAGCCTGATGTTGTTAAGGCGTTCGACGAGCTTATTGCAAAGGGCGAGTATAACAAGGAACTGTTTGCGGATATGTGAAGGTT
>JAXJPK010000201.1:0-14410 GCA_036311705.1 Clostridia bacterium | reverse complement strand
TGAATTTATTGCGGCACTTAAAGCCCAGCTTGATAAGCTTATTCACACATCAAGCCTTTATTACATAGAAAATCAGGCAAAGCTTGCACAAAAGCTTGTTGAAAATACTTGTGCGGATAAGGCGTTTTTCTGTAACAGCGGTGCAGAAGCGAATGAGGGAGCATTTAAGCTTGCAAAAATTTATTTCTATAAAAAGGGTATGGATAAATACGAAATTTTGTCACTTGACCATTCGTTTCACGGCAGAACACTTGCAACGGTTGCCGCAACAGGTCAAAGACATTATCAAGCTCCGTACGAGCCGCTAACACCGGGATTTAAGCAGATTGCTCCGAACAGCTTTGAGGCAGTTGAAAATGCGGTAACGGATAAGACTGCCGCAATTATAATAGAGCTGATTCAGGGAGAGAGCGGTGTCCATCCGATGGATATTGAGTATGCAAAACAGCTACGCAAGTTCTGTGATGAGAAAGGTATTCTGCTTATAGTTGACGAGGTTCAGACGGGTATTGGCAGATGCGGAAAGCTTTTTGCCCATGAGCTTTACGGTATCGAGCCTGATATTTTCACCTGTGCAAAGGCGTTGGGCGGCGGTGTACCGATTGGTGCTGTGTGTGCAAAAGCGGATATTGCGGCGGCATTTGAGCCGGGTGATCATGGCACAACATTTGGTGGAAATCCATTCTCAACAGCGGCAGGGCTTGCAGTCTTTGAACAAATCGAAAAAGAGAGACTGGTTGAAAATTCCGATAAAATGGGAAAGCTTTTTAAGTCAAAGCTTAAAGGATTACAAGAGAAGTATCCCGAAAAGATTGTTGATATAAGGGGCGAGGGACTTTTAATCGGTATTGAGATTAATCCTGATATTTCAAAGGCCGTATTTACGGGCTTGCATGAGAGAAAAATACTCACAAGCCTTTGCAAGGGATTGACCATCCGAGTTGCACCTCCGCTTAATATAACCGAAGCGGAAATTGATTTATTTATAAATGCACTTAATGACACCTTGAAGACTACCCATATAAATGAAGGAGGAACAATAAATGAATGATTTAATTAGCCTACATGATTTAACAAGCGAGGAAATACACAATCTTTTAAAGCTTGGTTTAAAGCTTAAAGATGAACTGAAAAAAGGCATACCGCATCCGATTCTGAAGGGAAAGACGCTCGGTATGATTTTCACAAAATCATCGACAAGAACAAGAGTTTCATTCGAGGTTGGTATGACACAGTTGGGCGGATATCCGCTGTTTTTATCATCAAACGATATACAGCTTGGACGAGGTGAAACAATTCATGACACAGCAAAGGTGCTTGAAAGATATCTTGACGGCATTATGATAAGAACATATTCACACAATGATGTTATCGAGCTTGCCGAGGAGGCGAATATTCCCGTTATAAACGCATTGACAGACCTTTTGCATCCCTGTCAGGTGCTTGCCGATTTGATGACAGCATACGAGCATAAGGGCAGGCTTGAGGGTTTAAAGTTTGCATACATAGGTGACGGAAATAATATGGCTCATTCTATTATGTACGGTTGTGCAAAAGCAGGGCTTGACTGTGCTATTGCAACTCCCGCAAACTATACCTGCGATGATGAGGTTGTGGAAAATGCAAAAGCCGATTTCAAAGTGGCATCAAGACAGTTGATTTTGACAGAGGACCCCATAGAGGCAATAAAGGATGCTGACATTGTTTACACAGATACATGGGTATCGATGGGGCAAGAGGCTGAAAAGGCTGAAAGACAGCGTATTTTTATGCCGTATCAGGTGAACAAGGAATTGTTTGCTCATGCTAAGAGTGATGCCGTATTTATGCACTGTCTGCCTGCATACAGAGGTTTTGAGGTTACGGAAGATGTTATCGACGGACCGCAGAGCGTAATATTTGACGAGGCAGAAAACAGACTGCACGCACAAAAAGCAGTTATGGCAACATTGATGGGCTGATGAATAAGGAAGGCATATCACTTTTTGAAGTACGCCTTGCAGATGAAAACGATGTATCAAGCATTATTGAGATAACCGGAGAAGCGTTTTTAAAATATAAGGAAATGACAGGTGCAACTGTGCTTGACGCGTTGGAGGAAACACCCGAGGATGTAAAGCGGGATATACAAACCAAGCTTGTTTTAATAGCAATGTCTGAGGGTGAAAGTGTGGGCTGTGTTCGTGTTGAAGTAAGACCCGATAATACGGCTTATCTAACACGATTTGCTGTCAAGGTGACAAATCAGAATAACGGAATCGGCAAATCAATGATGAACCATGTTGATAAAATGATGCAAAAGCGAGGTATAAAGAAAATTTCTCTATATACCGCATCAAAAGCCGCGTCGCTTATGCGTTTCTATTACGGCAGAGGTTTCTATGTTGAAAGCACCGATACAGTCAGGGGATATATTAGAGCAAAGCTCGTTAAAGACTATGTTTAGGGAAGTTAAAATAGCCCGTAGCGAATAATACTCGCCACTCGGCGTTAAGAAAAAAACAAGGACCTTTGAAATCGTATGATTTTAAAGGTCCTTTCCATTCCTAAAGCAATAATTTTGATCGTTAGCATTGACTTTTTTATAGATATGTAGTAAAATACAAATATAAAGTAACTACTGATAAGAAAAGGGAGAAAGTTATGAGCAGAAGATTTTTTACTTCGGAATCGGTAACGGAAGGACATCCCGATAAAATATGTGACCAGATTTCCGATGCAATATTAGATGAAATTTTAAGAAATGATCCTATGGCTCGTGTTGCGTGCGAAACTACTTGTACAACAGGCATAGTTTCGATTATGGGCGAGATAACAACGGAATGTTATGTGGATTTCCCGAAAGTTGCAAGACAGGTTGTTCTTGACATTGGCTATGACCGTGCAAAGTATGGTTTTGACGGAAATACTTGTGCCGTTGTTACATCTATTGATGAACAGTCACCCGATATTGCACAGGGTGTAAATGACGGTTACGAAAACCGTGAATGTGGTGATACTGATGACTATAATGCAACAGGTGCAGGCGACCAGGGTATGATGTTTGGTTATGCTTGCGACGAAACACCCGAGCTTATGCCTATGCCTATTTCATTGGCACACAAAATGGCAAAGAAATTGACAGAGGTAAGAAAGGACGGCACCTTGGATTATCTCCGTCCCGACGGAAAAACACAGGTAACTGTAGAGTATGACGGTAATATACCCGTAAGAGTGGATACTGTTATTGTTTCAAGCCAGCACTCACCCGATGTTGCTATTGAGAAGCTGCGTGATGATATAATAAGAGAAGTCATTTTGCCGACAGTTCCGTCGAGCTTGATTGACGAGAAAACGAAGTATTATATCAATCCTACAGGCAGATTTGTTGTTGGCGGTCCCAACGGTGACAGTGGTTTGACGGGCAGAAAGATAATTGTTGACACATACGGCGGCTATGCTCGTCATGGCGGCGGTGCGTTTTCCGGAAAGGATCCGACAAAGGTTGACAGAAGTGCCGCATACGCTTCAAGATGGGTTGCGAAAAATGTTGTTGCTGCAGGTCTTGCAAAGAAGTGCGAGGTTCAGCTTGCATATGCGATAGGCGTTGCAAAGCCCGTTTCGATTATGGTTGATACATTCGGAACAAGTACGGTTGACGAGGAGAAAATCGAAGCGGCTATCGAGAAAGTATTTGACTTAAGACCGTATGCAATAATCGAAAAGCTGAATTTAAGACAGCCCATATACAGACAGCTTGCCGCTTACGGTCATATGGGCCGCGAGGATTTGGGTGTTGCATGGGAAAAGACCGATATGGTTGATGCACTAAAGAATGCGATAGAATAAATTTGAGTTTGGAGATGAAAGAATTGCCAGAGGAATGTTCACATAACTGCTCCTCATGCGGAGAAAACTGTGCATCTCGCACGGAAAATCAAAGTATGATTGCCGAGCAGAATATATTATCAGATGTTAAGAAAGTTATTGCGGTTGTCAGCGGTAAAGGCGGAGTCGGAAAATCTCTTGTGACATCGCTGATGTCGGTTATGATGCACAGCAAGGGCAAATCTGTTGCGGTGCTTGATGCTGATATAACAGGTCCGTCCATTCCGAAAATGTTCGGAAAACGAGAGAAAGCGACCGCAAGCGATATGGGGATAAATCCGGTAGTTTCGCAAACAGGAATAGAGCTGATGTCTGTAAATTTCTTGCTTGAGGACGAAACTATGCCCGTCTTATGGCGAGGCCCTGTGATTTCGGGCGTTGTTACGCAGTTTTGGCAGGAGGTCGTTTGGGGCGAGGTTGACTATATGTTTGTCGATATGCCCCCCGGTACGGGCGATGTGCCGTTGACGGTGTTCCAGTCGTTGCCGATTGATGGTATAATTGTTGTCACATCTCCGCAGGAGCTTGTGGGAATGATAGTTGAAAAGGCTGTTAATATGGCGAATATGATGAATGTACCGATACTCGGTATTGTTGAGAATATGTCATATTTTGAATGTCCCGATTGCGGTAAAAAGCATAATATATTTGGCGAAAGCCATATTGATGAGATAGCTCAAAAGTATAATATTAAAGCTGTAGCAAAGCTACCGATGCGACCGGAGGTTGCGGCGGCAGCAGATGCAGGTTGCATCGAAAAGGTATCGACAGAGGAGCTTTTAGAATTGGGCGAAGCAATAGAGAATGGAATGTAAAAAAACAGCACCGATCGTTTTGATGTGACGGCAAACGATCGGTGCTATTTTTTTTGCATCCCCATTGGGGCACTATTCAGATTTCTTTACAGTTGTAGAAAAGTCTTTTACATCATCCTGAATACTCCAATAACCTTACCGATTATTTCGACATTTGTCGCAATAATCGGGTCCATATAATCATTTTCGGGTTGCAGTCTGAAATGCCCGTTTTCCTTATAAAATGTTTTAACTGTTGCGTCCTCGCCATTTATCAATGCCGCCACAATATCCCCGTTTTGTGCGTCGGGGCGTTTTTCAACGATTATATAGTCACCGTCAAAAATACCTGCATTAATCATAGATTCGCCACTGATTTTTAGCATAAATATATCCTTGTTATGCACATATGACATAGGTATGGGGAAGTGCCGTTCGAGTTGTTCAACAGCGGTTATCGGTACGCCTGCAGTGATTTTGCCGTAAACGGGTACTTCGATATATTCCTCTTTGGTCGAGAAATCACAGCAGTCGTCCTCGGGATAGTTTATAACTCGCATTGCACGATTTTTCGTTGAGGATTTCTCAATTTTGCCTGCAGCTTCAAGTTTTGCCAGCCTTGCGTGAACGGTTGCGGGTGAGTTTAAGCCCACTGCCGCACCGATTTCTCGGACGGTGGGTGGGTATTCGTTATTCTTTATCTGGTTATATATAAAATCAAGAATTTCGTAATCCTTATCTGTAAGCTTTGCCATAATTATCACGTATAATATAATTATCCGAATTTTAAGGGATAGTTATATTATTTCTCCTTCCTTTAAAATTTTTCTTATTTGCTTATACCAAAGGTCACTCCTTTATAATCATTCTATCATAAAATCTTAGATATGTCAAACATATGTTTGCATTTTTAATAAAAAATTAGGAAATAATGCTTGACAAAACGGTTTATGCGTGATATAATTATTCAGTCTGAAAATCAGACAATCCTTGCCCGCAAGGAGTTTGCGGGACAAATGTCCATAAGGAGGTGTAGAAAATGGCAGAAACAGCAATTCACAGCTATGAAACAATTTTTATCATCGATTCGACATTGGAGCCGGAGGCTATCGCAGCAGAGAAGGACAAGTTTGTTGGTATCATTACAGACAATGGCGAAATCGGCGAAGTTGAGGAGTGGGGCAAGAGAAAGCTTGCATATCCGATAAACTTCAAGTCTGAGGGTTACTATGTTCTTGTTAATTTCAAATCAAATGTTGATTTCCCGAAGGAGCTTGACAGAAGATATAAGATTGACGAAAACATTCTCAGAACTATCATTATTCGCAAGGACGAAGTATAATAGAAAAGCGGTGACAAGATGAACAGAGTTATTTTAATGGGTCGCTTTACGGCGGATCCCGAACTTAGACAAACGCCGCAGGGCACAGCAGTAACAAGATTTACTATTGCTGTTGACAGACGATTCCGCAAGGAGGGCGGTCAGCAGGCAGATTTTATTACTTGCGTAGCATGGCGTCAAACCGCAGAGTTTATTTGTCGCTACTTCCAGAAGGGAAGAATGATTGCCGTTGAGGGTCAGCTTCAATCGCGTTCATGGGACGGTCAGGACGGAAAGCGTCAGTATGCAACAGAGGTTGTTGTGGAAAACGCATACTTTACCGGCTCTAAGAGTGATTCAGGCTCAAACGGTACACAGCAGAACGGTGCATATCAGTCGAATTTCGGCTCATATCAGGCACCGGAAGCACCGCAGACTTCACAGCCTGCAGGCGATTCGGGTTTTGTTGACCTTAGTTTTGCGAATGATATTGGCAGTGAGGACGATTTACCGTTCTAATGCCGCTTGATAAAAATTGAAGGAGGAAATTCTAATGGCTGAAAGAAATGACAGACCGCAGAGAGCAAGAAGACCTAAGCGTAAGGTTTGTATGTTCTGTGTTGATAAGGTTGAGAGCATTGATTACAAGGATACAGCTAAGCTTCGCCGCTATGTTTCAGAGCGTGGTAAGATCGTTCCGAGAAGAATCAGCGGTAACTGTGCAAAGCACCAGAGACAGCTTACAACAGCAATAAAGAGAGCAAGAATTATTGCTTTGTTGCCGTTCGTTGCTGAATAAACCGAAAATAATCAAGTTATACGGAGCAATCGTGAAAACGGTTGCTCTTTTTTCGTGGTGTTGACTTAACGAAAAAATGGTACGGTTTTAGGATTGGAAAGGTACAGTATTAATAAAATTATTAAAGAAGATTTTTGGTTTTCGTATATTTATTATACCATAAAACAGCTTTTACCTTGCAGGTTTCAGCTGTTTTTGTATGCAAAAAATGCGAGAGTTTTTCACCCTCGCATTTTTTTTGGGAACTTTTTTAACAGCCCTTTTGTTTAATATTTTACAATGATAATCACGCATCAATATCAGGGTTTGTTGCTTTGTTAAATATTGCATGAACCTCTTCTTCCGGTTTCTTGTCAAATAACGAAACAACAACCGCAACTACAGTACAAGCAATAAAGCCGGGGATAATCTCGTATATGCCTGTAGATGAAAGGAAGATAAGCCACAGAATATCGACAACCGCACCTGCTACTATACCCGAAACTGCACCTTTATATGTAAAGTTTCTCCAGAACAGCGAAAGTAGGATAACAGGTCCGAATGATGCGCCGAACAATGCCCATGCGTTTGATACCATATCCATTATTGCCTGAGCACCCTCGCCCTTGCTTGATGCTATGAAATATGCAATAACGGCTACTATCATAACTACAATTCTGCCTACCCACAAAAGCTCCTTTTGTGATGCGTTCTTGTGAATGATAGGCTTGTAAATATCACTTGTGAACGAAGATGATGCAACAAGTAATTGTGAGTCAGCAGTAGACATTGAAGCGGCGATAATTGCCGCAAGGAGTATTCCTGCAATAAATGACGGGAATATGTAGCGTGTAAGCTTAACGAATATAAGTTCCTGATGACCGCTTGAAAGCAAGGTTTCGGCAAATGATGCACCGTCTATTATGAACATTCTTCCAATGTATGCAAGAACTATTGTAGCCGCAAGTGTAAGAACAACCCAGATAATAGCAACTGTAGCTGATTTCTTGACCATACTCGGCTTTTCAATAGACATAAATCTTATAATAATATGCGGCATACCGAAATAGCCCAAGCCCCATGCAAGACCTGATATAATATCTATAGGTGATGCCGAGAACAGATTTGTTACAAATGTATATACAGTACCACCACTGTCTGTAACTGCCTTATTAAGTAATGTTGCGTCCTTGTTGCCGAAGAATATCATTACGATTGGCACTGCAAGTAATGCAACAAGCATAAGTATGCCCTGGAAGAAGTCTGTCCAGCATACTGCCTTGTAACCGCCTAAGAATGTGTAAGTCAATATAATTGCCGCAAAGATAATCATTGCAACATCAATAGGTAAGGACGGAAATAGCTGATTAAACACCTTTGCACCTGCTGAGAAGGCTGATGCAACATAGATTGTAAAGCTGATTAAGAACACTACTGCACATATAATTTTAAGTGCGGAGCTTTTTGCCGCAAATCTGTTTGTAAGATACTGGGGTAATGTTATTGCATCGCCTGCGGCTTGCGAAAACTTACGCAATCGTTTTGCAACAAAAATCCAGTTCAGTGCCGTACCGATTGCAAGACCGATACCAATCCAAGCCTGACCAAGACCGAACGCAATAATTGAGCCGGGCAGTCCCATAAGCAGCCATGCACTCATATCTGATGATTGTGCACTCATCGCCGTAACCCATGGGCCCATTTTTCTGCCGCCCAAAAAATACTCTTTCTCTCCGTTTGACTTTGTGGTAGCAAAGAAATATATGCCTATTCCAAGCATTGCCACAAAGTATAGCACAAATGCTATAATTTCTCCTGACATAAAATATATCAATCCTTTCTTTTGTATGCGAAAAAGCATAATAATATTCAATTATACCACACAATTATATTTAAAGCAATAGCTAAACGGCTGTTTTTGATAATTTTTAAAGAAATTATTTCAATGCTGGAGTTTTACCGTAATGTTTCTGCATAAGGATTGAACCGTGATTTTTGGCTTTAAGTGTTGTGCGGGTTTTTGCGGCTCTTTTTCGAGGTGTTGACTTAACGAAAAAAATTTGGTATAATATACTGTAACAGTATAGGGTACTCTTTGAATAACGGTACGGTTTTGGGATTGGAAAGGTACAGTATTAATGAAATTATTAAAGAAGATTTTTGTTTTTGTGATATATCTGATAGCGTTTTTATTGGTATGCGTATTCTTTACAGGGAACGGAGCATTTATTTATGAAGCATTTTAAGAAAAGAATAACGGCGGCGGTATTGATTGTTGCTGTTATGATATCGAGTTTATCAATGCTCTCGGGCTGTCTGAAGAAGGAAGTGGCAGCACAAGGCATTTCAAATATCCGTGCGGCTGTGTTTGGCGATGATGCGGATATTGATACGGCATATGATGAGCTTTACAACGGAATAATTGCAAATATCGAAGTGTCAAAAATCAACTCGTGTGATAACATAGATGAGTTTGATATTGTATATTTTGAGTCAAAAACCGATAAGTTTAACTCAGCAAAAGTAGATGAATATGTTAATAACGGCGGTACGGTTGTGCTTGGCAATGTGTTTGTTAAAGAGTTTTCTAACGAGTTTTTGGGTGCTGCGGAGGTTGTTAACATTGAGGGTATGCCGGTTGATTTGTCATACCCGTACGCAGATGATGAGGTGTCGGATATAAGCGAGCTTTTGTATGATTATACGGAAGTTTTTAAAGGCTATGTTGATTTTGGGGATTATGCGGGGTATAACTACGGCAGTGGGATAATTCCGTCAACCGCCAAAACGATAGTCGAGTATAACGGGGTTGGAATATACACCGTAAACCGGTACGGCAAAGGCAAGGTTTTTATAACAAATCCGCTTTTGCCAAGCAGTAATGCTGTAACAAAGCTTTCAGAGGGTGAAACGGGCGAACCGTTGGCGTTCTCGACAGCAGCGGCGGAAACACTTCTTCGCAGTTACTATGCCGAATATGTTTCAAAAGAGAAATATGGATTTGCTGTAGAGCGAACATTCGGCTCATATGCTACAAAGCCTGCGGCGTGGGAGTTGCATTATGAGGATATAACAGGCATTAAAAACAAGTCATTAATAGAATTTGCCGATTATTGTGTTTCAAAATCACAAATGCCGTCTTTTACACTTGTCAGGAACGCATATACTTGGTTTAAGCGTGCAGAAAGCGTTACTTATCTTGAATATGACGGTGGATTTAAGGGTGCTTCATATGAGGGTGCATATTGCAGCGGTAATCATATAGTATCAAGCGGAAAATGGCTTGAACTTGACTCATACGATAACACAGACAGCTATTTTGAGGATAATCCGGAGTATATAAAGCGGGCATATCCGTTCCCGATAGATTGGAATGAGGATGGTAAGCTTGATTTGATTTGCGGTAGTGCCGATGGCTGCATCTATTATTTTGAAGGCAGAAATATGGACGAGAACTACGAAATGGGCGTTGGTGAATACCTGACCGACACAGATGGAAAGCCATTGAGTGTGGGTGCATACTCATCACCGACTGTTTTTGATATAGACGGTGACGGTATGGGCGAAATCATATCGGGTGCGGAGGATGGAATAATCCGTGCGTTCCATTCACAAAAGGATGAGAAAAACCCGAACTCAAAAGCATTTTCGTATATGGGTGAGGTCATAAACACAGGTCTTGGGGACTGTATGGTATCAAGCGGATTTCTAAATGATGATAACATAATGGATATAGCTGTCGGCTCAAGAACGGGCGAGATGCGTGTTTATTTCGGTTACACCGAGGACGGAAAGAGAACACTGTTTGGCGACTATGTAGCTGTCGAAACAGACGGCGGTTGGGTATCGCCCTGTATATATAACCATACTCTGTTCAGCGGAACTAAAGAGGGGTATATCATAACCTATGATTTTGACGGAACAGTATATAGAAAGAGCGGATATTTGGAGTGTGACGCAAATTCAAGGCGAGGCAACAAGCGTATAACTATAGGTATGAACAGTGTGCCGAGGTTTTATGATATAGACGGTGACGGAGATGACGATTTAATATGCGGAAGTCTTGAGTATGGTATGGCATATCCTATAGACAGTAAATATTTTCCGTATATGGAGGAGCTTAAATCTCAGCTTGAATACTGCGAAAAAAACAGCATATATGTGGGTGTTCATGGACTGACTCATAAGTACGCATCACCTGAAGCCGAGAAAAAGGAGCTTGAATATCATAAATCCCTGTTTGGAAAGCTTGGTCTTGTGTGGGACGGAGTGGGAGCAAATCAGCATACTTGGTTTGCGAGTAAATACGGCTATGACGGTAGCGGGATAGAAGGGTATAATCCCGATTATGATGGAACATTCAGAGCCCAAAGCGAATCGGGGTTATTATGGAACAGTGGTTCAACCTTGCCCGAAAGTGATGCCGTTCCGCAGGATTGTGCAGAAAATGCAATACCTATGCCGATGTATCTGCCCGATATAGATTTCTTGTTATTACAGCCGTCAAACACGCCTCACGGCAACGGCGCTTATTCCTTTACAAGCGTAAAGTATGAAATGCCGCTTTTGTTCTACAACCATTGTGACTATATGTATGAGCAGAAAAATGAACAAAGAAATCTTGCGGATAAAGTAGGAGATATAACAGGGAAGTATAAATACTCATTCGTGAGAGAGGACCAGCTTGCAAAGGCTGTTTCAGCAGCGTATAATGCCGATATAAAAGTCGATTCGGCGGATGGGAAAATTATGATTTCGTCAACTGTGCGGGATAAAAACAGGCGGCTGTATGATGAACTTTATTCCGATTCTGTAGGAGTTAAGCTTGTTTTTGCCGATTCTCAAGCGGCAAAGGAATACAAGACAGATGCTGATGTATATAAAATAGAGGGTAATGCGATTTATATTGGGCTTAACAAGACTGTAACTCTTGAAAAAGGCGAGCAAAACGGACTTAATATCAAGGAAATCAATATTCCTGCTGATGTGCGGTTAAAGAGAAAGAGTGCAACCGTTAAATTTAAGGATGACGGTATGATGTCGGTTAGGGTTTCGGGTGACGCTAAAACCAAGTCAAAGGGTTGGAAAGTTACAAAGGATGGCAAGGATACCGTATTCGTAAAATTCGGCAAAGCTGACACACTGAAAATAAGTTAACGGAATTTCAATTAAAGAAAGTCAGTTTTGCTCTGGTTTAGAGCTATTGTCAACCTAAATTGCGTGTTTGAGGTTGACAATAATGGGATTATGTGGTATAATAAGAGCCGGAGGTGCAAGGATTGACAACGAAAGAACAAATACAGACTCTTTTCGAGGAAAATATCGGCGAATTCCTATCAGGTGAATATATCGCCGAGGCACTTTCGGTTTCTCGTAATGCTGTATGGAAAGCAGTAAAGAGTTTGCGTAATGACGGGTATAATATAGAGGCTGTTTCAAACAAAGGATACTGTTTATCGGCGGAAAATGATATTCTGTCCGAAAAGGGGTTAAAAAAATATTTAAATCCGACTTGCTCGGATTTGCGGCTCGATATTATTCCGATTTTGAGGTCAACAAATGAAACTGTCCGAGAAAAAGCGTTATGCGGCGAACCTGAAGGGTACACCGTTATATCGTGCGGACAGACGAACGGAAAAGGACGATACGGACGCCATTTTTATTCTCCGCTCAACACAGGTGTATATATGAGCATTTTGCTTCGGCCGCATCACTATACCGCTCAACAGTCAATACAAATAACGACTATGGCGGCGGTTGCTGCTTGTGAAGCTATTGAAAAGGTATCGGAAAAAAACACTCAAATTAAGTGGGTAAACGATATTTATATTGACGGGCGAAAGGTCAGCGGTATTTTGACAGAGGCCTCGGTTGCTGTCGAGAACGGGTTTTTGGAGTATGCGGTTCTGGGGATAGGTATAAATGTATCACCACCTGAGGGTGGTTTTCCCAAGGATATTGAAAATATCGCAGGAACTGTTTTCGAAAAAACTCACAGTGATGCAAAAAATAAGATTGCGGCAGAGTTTTTGAATTATTTTATGGAGTACTATAAAAATCCAAATGAGCATAAGCTTATAGATAATTATCGAAAACGAAGCTTGGTAATTGGGCAAAATGTTGAGGTCATAACCCATAATGGTAGAAGAGTAGCCAAAGCGTTGGGGATTGATGATGACTATCGCTTGATTGTTGAGTATGAGAATAAAGAAAAAGAAAGTCTTTTTTCGGGTGAGGTAGGCGTTAAAATTTAATTATTATATTTTATGGAGGAGATTAGTTATGAAAACAGTAACAGAAAACACTCGTACAGTCAAAGCCAATGCAGCTTTGAAGGCAACAAAGGACATGGGTCTTGTTGCATTGTTCACATTGATAATGGCAGTATGCTCATGGATTTCGATACCTACTGCAATACCGTTTACAATGCAGACTTTTGGTGTATTTCTAACAATCAGTATTCTTGGCGGTAAGCGTGGAACAATGTCAATTTGCTTATATTTGATTTTGGGTATGCTTGGTGCACCTGTATTTGCAAACGGTGCAGCGGGTATGGGAGCTCTTTTCGGAGTTACAGGCGGATACCTTATGTCATGGGCGTTTGCAGGTCCGATAATGTGGTTGATTGAAACTGTATTCGGCAGAAAAAATTGGACGGTTGCTTTAGGTATGGCTGCAAGCTTATTCGTATGCTACGCTATGGGTACAGCTTGGTTTATGGTTGTATATACAAGAGGTATGGGACAGATGAATTTGCAGACAGCACTTTCACTATGCGTAACACCGTTTATAATTCCAGATTTGGCAAAGCTTGCTATGGCTATGCTTGCTCAAAAGGTAGTATCATCGAAAGTAAAATAAAGCTTGTTTATGCAAGAATATAAATTTAAGATTCGTGCACACCACGGGTTATGTATTTGTTTCTTCAGAGGGGAAGGGTACAGCTCGGAGTTTGTGGAGCATATGAGCGGAGTTATCGCAGAGCTGAAAGAAAATCCGAATGTTTTACTGACCGATTCGGTTGACGATATTTGCCAAAAATGTCCGAACAATGAACAGGGTGTGTGTAAAACTGCGGATAAGGTTAGAGAATATGACAGACGGGTATTGTCATATTGCAATCTTGCAGTTGGGGAAATAATCCCGTTTGCACAGCTGCAGCAGAGGGTGAAAGAGTATATTCTATCCCCTAAAAAAAGAGAATGTGTTTGCGGCGACTGCCAATGGAGTTCGATTTGCTGTGAATGCTCGTGAAAAGGTGCAATA
Organism: Clostridia bacterium; assembly: GCA_036311705.1. Classification (GTDB taxonomy): domain Bacteria; phylum Bacillota; class Clostridia; order UBA1381; family UBA1381; genus Ornithomonoglobus. The sequence continues at coordinate 384 of JAXJPK010000201.1, read as the reverse complement.
CAGGATAGTTTATATTTGTGCAATTAAGGCGAGTGTGTTTTCGTATGTGATTTTGAGAAAATCTGCAAATTTGCAGATTTTCTTTTTTATATAAAAAAGCACTTCATTAAGAAGTGCTTTTGACAAAGAAGAACAATAAAGAAGCATTCTAATTATTGTCCTTCTTAGCTGTATTTATTAATGAAATAAGTAACCTCTTACATTTTCGTTATTACCTATAACCCTCCAAAAATCGACAAGGCACTTTAAGGAAAAGTGAATAGTGAATAGGTAATAAGTAAAATCGACAAGATTCTGTCGAATCTTGTCGATTTTTGGTGGGAGAGGGTGGATTCGAACCACCGAAGCTATAAGCAGCAGATTTACAGTCTGTCCCCTTTGGCC
>JAXJPK010000200.1:0-1289 GCA_036311705.1 Clostridia bacterium | reverse complement strand
TCTGATGTTATAATGTTATTCATAGGAAAATCACTCCGTTCTGATATTTGTTTTTGTGGTTATTAACATTATATCATACTTGGTTTGATTTTCCTATATTTTTTTGTCACCCATCAATTGTATCACAACATAAAACCATAAAATGACCTATTTTTTAATATATTCTATTCTATGCAAAAGACGGCAGTTAATTTCTACCGTCTTTTATACTCTAAATCAGAAGTTATAAACAAATAAATCCTCTCCCGACAAATCAGCCGAGTTCATATCAAACGAACGAATACTTCTGTCATCATATGTGGTTATGTGGTATATACCCTTATCCGCATCACCACAAGATGAGTATAATGTATATTCATATTCACCATCGTCTGTAATGCAACAGCCACGCACCTGCTTTACGCTATCGAGCATATGGAAAAACTGATTTACAGCACTTGAGCCTTCCTCGCATATTAAACATTTTTTTACAAATGACGCTCTTATAAAACGAGATTGTGAGGACAAATCGCCCGGTAAACCCATAGCACCCATACCTCTACTGTACGCCGCAAGCTCCTGCCCGCTCCAATCCGCACTTTTGGGATTTTTCGGGGATAATTTAATGTAGTTATTGAGTGAAAACAGCTGTATAGGAAATGGCGGATTGTTCGTCAAAACCCCAATAGGATTATCGTACACCGTCATACCATCCTTTGTAGTTTCTATTACTATACATTCCTCTTTATCCGCCGCTATCCAATGAAGCTGTGCAGCAGGCAGATTGTCTGCAAACTGTGTCTTTGTAATATTTGTTTCTTTTAGCAGCTGACGCATCTGACTTACACTTGCACACCTTCCTAAAAACCAGGGAATTACCTCAAATTGAGCAATATTACTGCATCCGTCCTTCTCGTCTTGATACACGGCGTTTCCGACAAAATTCAACCCCGCAATACATAATCCCTTTTCGTTTAAACCGTCGTAATATAGGGGGTATCCGTCCATCACCGTAGCAACGCCTATCATAGCATAATGGCTTTCCATTTTTATTCCCGACCGCATATTAAACTCATAATTCCTTGGTGTTATTACAATTTGCTCACCAAATCCCCTCTCATAATCGAGATTTCTGCCAAAGTAAAATGAATCTGCTTTATATGCTATTGCTGTACACATGATTTTGCCTCCTTCGTTTTAACGCCCAATTGTATATACATATTGTTTGCACACTTTAAACAATATACACTTAAATCTGTATAATAAATAAAAAATACTTGAAATAATTCCCGTACTGTGTTATAATACGA
>JAXJPK010000199.1:0-2528 GCA_036311705.1 Clostridia bacterium | reverse complement strand
GACTAAAAGGAAAGGAAGATATATTATATGAAGAGAATATTATCTGCTATTCTTTCTGTGGCAGCTGTGACCTCTTTTTTAACAATTCCCGTTTTGGCGGCAGATGTGAGGTGGCAGTCGGACAAGGAGATGGCATCTCTGCTTTCTGAACTTAATATAATGGTAGGCGATGATTACGGCGATTTCGACTTTGATGCACTTGTAACAAGGGCACAGATGGCAAAGATAGCTGTAGCATCATCAAGTGCAAAGAATACTGTTGCACTCGGACTGCAGTTTTCACCGTTTTCAGATGTAAAAGGTACATATTGGGGTGCACCGTATATTAGAGCGGCAGTGTCGGCGGGCATTGTTGACGGATATATCGACGGTACATTTCGCCCCGAGGGAACTGTTACATTTGAAGAAGCAATAACAATGATGCTTCGAGTGCTGGGTTACTCGGACGAGGATTTCGGAGCGTCTTATCCATATGGGCAAATCGGAACAGCAAACAGCCTGAAGCTGACAGACGGAATATCAAAGAATATGGGCGAGAATATGACCCGCCGAGATGTTGCGAAGCTTGTATGTAATGCTCTTGATACAAAATCAAAAGCTAACGGTCAGGATTTGATAACAGTGCATAACTGTGCGTTTGTCGAGGATGTGACGATTGTCGCATCTCATACTGATGACAAAACACTCGGCTCGGATGAAATTTCAACATCTGTCGGAAAGTATCGAATAAATAGTAATTTTGATGATTCATATGTCGGCTGTCGAGGAGATATGGTGGTAAAAGACGGCAAATACTTTGTTGCGTTCTCATCAGACTCGGCAATGACATCGGATAAGTATGTGATTTATTCAACTCTTAACGACGCAATTCTATGTTATCCCGAAGGCGACAACACGACAATAAAGCAGTTCAAGCTGAGCGACAGCACAACCTGCTATAACAATTCGGTTGCATATACATACGGATCTATGCGTAGCCGTATGGAAATGGGGGATATAGTCAGAATAAGATACCGTTCAGATGGTGAAGTAGATTATATAAGCTACAGCGAGGGCAATGTTGAGGGACCTATTTTAGTATCTTCTGATAATTGGGAGAACCGATTTAGTACAGATTCAAAGACAAAGATTGTTCGTGACGGAAAACAGGCATCAAAAACCGATATTGAAGCAAATGATATTTTGTATTACAGCAAGCCGCTTAATATGATTATGGCATATACCAAGAAAGTTACGGGAGTTTATGAAGATGCGATTCCGTCAAAGGATATGCCGCAACAAGTAGTAATTTCGGGCGTTACATATGATGTTGAGGGCGTTGATGCATTTAATGCGCTTTCATCAAGCGGCACAGTATCTATAGGAGATGCGATTACCGTTGTGTTCGGGCGTGACGGAGAAAAAATAGCGGCGGTTGCATCACAGAATAACGATTCTGACGGTGTGGTTACGGGCTTTATTACAAATTCGGGCAAAAAAGAATTTAAAAATTCAGACGGCACTTCATATACAAGCTATTATGTGAATGTGGTAACGGCTGACGGGAATATTTATACATATCCGACAAGCTATGATAAATCATCAATGGTGAATACCGTCGCAAAGATTAAGATTAAAAACGGTAGGGCAGAAATCTCGGGTCAGATTGCAGCAAGTACGCTAACGGGAACTGTTAATGCAAAGGATATGACAGTGTGCCAAAAGCGTGTTGCTGAAAATGTCAAGATAATTGATGTGGCAGATGATGCTTATTCGGATATCCCGCTTTATACAAAAACATATATGCAGCGATTAGATGGTATGTCAATTAAGCAGGGCCAGATTTTGTATTATGACACAAATGCTCGTGGTGAAATTGATGAAATGATTCTTGCGAATGTTACGGGTGATATGTATTCATACGGTATAGTAACTGCTGTTACGAAAGTGGGTACAGATGTTACTCAAAATATTGTCACAATAGAGAGCAATAATAATCTATATACAGCCGAGCGTGTGAACGGATTTACTGTCGGAATGCCTGTTAAATATGCGGCATCGGGAGGAAAAGCGGAATATGCATCAAAGCTCCAAAGTATAAGCGGAACGGTAACGGAACTGACGCAGGGCTTTGCAGTAATCAATAACACCGAATACAGACTCAGCGATAAGGTTTTGGTATATCGAAAAACAGGAACAAAGTATCTTGGTATTTCTATAACAGATGCTATAAACGGTAATTACAGATATACCTGTTACAGTGATAAAAAAGACGCATCAATTGCAAGAATCAGAGTTATCGTGGTATATGATAAATAAATTGGAAATGGTATGTTAGAAAACATCGAAGCGTCAGCTTGCTCAATTTTAAAGATTTTTCTATCCCACTAAATAATACGGGGACCGTTAAAAAAAGTTGAATAGTCCCCAAAGGGGATGCAAAAAAATAGTGCAGAACGGACGAAAACCGCCGAATAGCAGAGCTATGAGGGTTATCCCGAAGCTATACATTGGTATGTGAGGGACGGTTTTCGTTCGTAGTTTGACAG
>JAXJPK010000198.1:0-4285 GCA_036311705.1 Clostridia bacterium | reverse complement strand
TCCGTCAAAAGAATTGGAAACGGGTGCGTCGGGTATGGATTTTGAAAATGAGTTTAATACGGATGACTCTTCATCTGAAAATATTGAAACTCGTGTTCGAAAAAAGAGCAAAGAGAAAGTAAAGAAAAAATCCACAGAACGCCGAGCTGTATCATTGGCTCTTGCTACTGCGGCATCGCTTGTTTTAATAATAGCGTTTGTTGCAATTATTATCATTAACCCTTTCTCAAAAACTGTACCCGATTTTTCGAATTTATCTATTTCTGATGCGAAAACACTGGCACAGCGTAACGGTTATACCACAGAGTGTACATACTCTTATTCAGATAATGTACCCGAGAATATGATAATTTCTCAAAGCCCTGATCCCGGAACAGAATGGCCTAAAGATAAGAGCATAAAGCTTGTGGTTTCTTTGGGTGCAACAGGCGGTGCAATTCAGGTACCCCAATATGTTAATACAGATGTTGATGATGCAATCGCAGATATTGTTTCTCTGGAACTTTCGTATAATATTATATACGAGTCTGACAGCACGATAAAAGAAGGAAAAATTATTCGCCAAACGCCGCCAGCCGGAACGCATTTGAATCCAGGTGACGAAGTAACTCTTTATGTGTGCAGCGGTGCAACGATAGGTGATGAAAATACGGAAAAAGTAAAAGTTCCGTCACTTGTAGGTATGTCAAGAGCTGATGCGGAATCGTTAATAAATAAGGCAAAACTCAAGGTCGGTGCCGTTTTGGAGGAAGAATCAAATGATATTGATCCCGGACTTGTTATAAGACAAGAACCCGAGGCAGGAAAGGTTGTTTCGGGAAGTGCTGTTATATCAATGGTAATCTCAAAACGGGCTAATACTCCAACCACAACAGGTGAGCCTGCCGATATTGGCGGAGATACAACCCCCACGCAAAAACCATCTACACCAGGTAAATCAAAGCGTTATTCTGTAAAAATCCCTGACGAATGTGGTGAAATGGTACATGTGAAAATTGTTGCAAATGGAAATGTTATGCATGACAGCACTCATTCAAAGAGTGAGGGTGTAATTGTGCAGGAAATAACAGGTACGGGAAATGTTCGTGTTCAAACATATATAGATGGCGTTCTTGTGCAAGACGAAACACTGAAGTTCTAAAATATGAGAGGAAAGATTTATAAAGGCATAGGCGGCTTTTACTATGTCTGCACGGAGAGCGGTGAAATATTTGAAAGTAAAGCAAGGGGAAAGTTTAGAAAAGAACATATAATCCCTATGATTGGTGATGAGGTTGAAATTGAGGTTAAGAATAATAAAGGGTCTATAACCGAAATATATCCGAGAAAAAACAGCCTTATACGCCCCGCAGTTTCAAATATAGATATGATTGTAGTGGTTGCGGCAGCAAAATCGCCTGACCCTGCGACCTATGTTATAGATAAAATGCTTGTTAATGCCGAGATAAATAATATCGAAGCGATTGTTTGCATAAACAAATCCGATTTAGCAGACTGTTGTGATATTACAGATATTTATACTAAAGCAGGATATAGAACATTGCGGTTATGTGCTCAAAATGGAGAGGGCATTGATGAGCTGATTTCTATAATTAAAAATAAAACAACGGCATTTGCCGGTGTGAGCGGTGTTGGAAAGTCTACAATTTTGTCTAAAATCATCGGTGCAGAGCTTGAAACGGGCTCTGTATCCGAAAAAATAAGCCGAGGTAAACACACAACCCGTCATGTAGAGCTTTTTAAACTGCCTGAAGGCGGGTATGTGCTTGATACACCCGGTTTTTCGTCAATCGAGCCTGAAGATATAACAGCAGAGGAGCTTTATACTTGTTTCCCCGAATTTCGCTCTGTAACAGGGGAATGTAGGTTCAGAACATGTGCACATATTGACGAGCCTGATTGTGCTGTGAAAAGATTGGTAGAGGACGGAACAATCGCTCTGTCGAGATATGAATCTTATAAAGAACTATATGAAATCCAGAAAGGAAAAAAGACATGGAAATAATTTTGTCGCCATCAGTTCTTGCGGCTGATTTTGGGGATTTGGCAAACCAAGTAAATGAAGCTGTTGATGCAGGTGCGAAGTATATGCATCTTGATGTAATGGATGGAGTATTTGTGCCAAATATAAGTTTTGGTCTGCCTGTTATCGAATCATTGAGAAAACATACTGATGTCATTTTTGATGTGCATTTGATGATAAAGGAGCCTGAACGATATGTTGAAAGGTTTATAGATGCAGGTGCGGATATTGTAACATTCCATTTGGAAGCAACCGAAAAGGCGGATGAATGTATAGAATTAATAAAAGCAAGAGGTAAAAAGGTCGGAGTGGCTATCAGCCCCAAAACACCTGCGGAAACAGTATTTCCATATATTGATAAAGTGGATATGGTTCTCTGTATGACCGTTGAACCCGGTTACGGCGGACAGAAATATATGCCCGACATGGAAGATAAAGTAGCAAAAATAAGAGAAATTGCAGGTGAAGACCTGGACATTGAAGTTGACGGCGGTATCGGTGCAGGAAATATTATGAACCCTATTAATGCCGGGGCGAACATTATAGTTGCAGGCACGGCAGTGTTTGGCGGTAATATATCCGAAAATGTCAGGGAGATATTGCAAAAATGCGTGCAGTTATAATAGGCAACGGAGATATTGAAAATTATGAATTTATAAAATCAAAAATTCATAACGATGATTTTATAATATGTGCCGATGGCGGCATACGCCATACGGACAAATTGAATATTATACCTAATATAGTAATCGGCGACTTCGATTCGTCGGACACACCTGACGGCATAAAAAAATGTGTTTATCCTTCGGACAAGGACTATACCGATGGTGAATTAGCTGTGTCCTATGCCCTTGAGGAAGGATTTGACGAAGTAATAATGCTTGCAATGACAGGCAAGCGTTTAGACCATACAATTACTAACATTTTTCAGCTTACAAGAGATAACAGAATAAGACTGATTGATGACCATAATGAAATTATTGCATTAATAGATAAGTTGGAGCTACGAAATAAAAAAGGCAGAACAGTATCAATTATTCCTGTTTTCGGGGACTTGCAGGGTGTATCCGTTACGGGAATGAAGTATCCGTTATGTAATGAAACACTTTATTTTGGCGAGGGCAGAGGAAACAGTAATATTATAATAGATGATAACTGTACAATATCGGTAAATGGCGGTATTGGTATTGTACTGATAAATAATGGAGAGTAACATGATATATTTAGATAATGCGGCAACCACAAAGCCGTCAAAGGCTGCTGTGGAGGCTTTTTTGACTGTGGCTGAGGAATTTGGTAATCCGTCATCATTGCATGGTGCGGGGCTGAGTGTTGAAAAGCTGATTAACGCAGCAAAATCAACTATTTCAGGTATGCTTGGCGTAGATTCAAAACACATTTATTTTACATCAGGCGGTACAGAGGCGAATAATCTTGCAATATTGGGAACGGCAGATGCTTTAAAAAAAAGAGGAAAACGGGTTATAACATCAAAAATCGAGCATCCATCTGTACTTGAATCTTTTAAACATCTTGAGAAAAACGGCTTTGATGTTATTTATGCTGATATTGACAGAGATGGCAGAGTTAATCTTGATAAACTGCGTGGCTGTATTAATGACGAAACTATACTTGTTAGTATTATGCATGTTAATAATGAAACAGGCGTAATCCAGCCTATCAGTGAGATTTCAAAAATGGTTCGTGAGCTCGGTCCAAACTGTGTTTTCCATAGCGATTGCGTGCAATCGTTTGGGAAAATTCCCGTTAAACCTCAAGTTATGGGCGTTGATATGGTTAGTATCAGTTCACACAAAATACACGGATTCAAAGGTACAGGTGCACTCTATACCGTAAATAACCGTATTTCTCCAATTCTGCATGGCGGTGAGCAACAAAACGAGGTGCGACCGGGAACAGAGAATACCGGTGGTATATTAGCATTTGCGGCTGCTGCGGAGGAATGTAGCGTAAATCCGGAAAAAATGAGAAAAAAGCGTGAGAAAATGCGTGATATACTGCTGTCAAAATGCGATAATGCAGTAATAAACGGTTCTTGTGAGCATAACTCAGGCAGTGTATTAAATGTATCATTTACGGGGATTATGGCAGAAATTCTACTTCATTCCCTTGAGAGACACGATATATTTGTATCAACGGGCTCGGCATGCTCAAGTCATAAACCTCAACCAAGCCATGTTTTGCAGGCGATGGGCGTATCTCCTAAAGATATAGCGGGTGCTTTGCGTATTAGCTTTAGTG
>JAXJPK010000197.1:0-4078 GCA_036311705.1 Clostridia bacterium | reverse complement strand
CTGTCCGAATTTTGTGTACTTTCTCTTTGTCTTGTTTGCGTCCAAGACATATCTGTTAAGTACCGCCTCCATAAGTGGCGACATTCCGTTTGATGTTGTTTTGTTCAAATTAAGTTCGTTCATTAAAATTTCTCTCCTTTTTTATAATTGTTTTAAATTAGCCGTTTTTTATTTCGTCAATATACTTTCTAAAATCGGCATCTGAAAATTTTGCGGGGTTTAGGGTTGTGCCGCCCGTACCTCGTCTTGCGTTTCTTGCGTTCTGCGGTATCTCCTGCCGTTTCTCCTGCTTTGGATGCTGCATTGTTTCTTTATACGCTTCAATAACGGTCTTACCGTTAAGCAACGCATTAGCAAACGCCGTATTCTTAACAGCCTCATCCAAATTGAAATCAGGCACAAGAATTTTCAGCTGTTCGGCATCTCTTTGCCATGTACTGATTAACTCATCACGGCTGACATTAGCTTTATCCGCTTTTTGTTCATTCTCAATTTCCTGTCCCTCCTTTCCGTCAATCAATTCATTTTCGCCACAATTTTCTAAAATGGCATCTTTCTTTTTAAACATCATAACCTCTCCTTTCCTTGATGTTGAGGCTATTATAACACAGCAAAATTTAAATGTATCGGACATTTGCCCCCAAAAAGCGGACAACTTGAAAAGTGAGTGCATTATGTCCTAACTAAATTTAAAACTCTATGCTAAAATGTATATAGGTTATCGCAGGGCTACTGCGGCAATCAAAAAATCAAGAAAAGGAGGTATGGATAGTTAATGCCAAGAAAAACAAAAATAGCAACACAAAAGGAGGTGCTGGCATTTTTCACAGATGTTATGCGGCGTGATATGGACGAGGGTGTAAAAATATCCGAGGCAATGAGTGCCGCTGATAAGCTGTACCGTCACTTTCGTGAAACGAACGCAGATTCTGATAATAAAAAAGAAACGGGTATTGTTATACTACCCGAAATAAAAAGAAAGGATGATGAAGAATGAATATATCCATAACATCGCCGCCCGTACTTACGGGTGACGACAAAACAGACTTAACAAAGCTTCACAGCTGGTGCACAGGTCTGTATATGCAGCTAAAACGCATATTGTACAGCATTGATAGCGGCAATATAACCGAGCTTGATGCAAGCAAGTTAAACGGAATAATGTCACTTGATAAGTCCGCAATATCGGGGTTAAATGTGTCAATAACAGGGGATTCATTTAAACTCACAACACCTGACGAATCCCAATATCTGATTATGGAAAACGGCACCATAAAGCTTAAAGGGAAGGTTACAGCCGTATGAGTAATGTTATATGGAAGCCCCAGCCAAAGCAAGCGGAATTTATGTCACGCCCCGAATATGAGGTTTTATACGGCGGTGCGGCAGGCGGCGGTAAATCCGATGCCATAATTGCAGAGGCGTTGCGGCAGGTGGATAACCCAAACTACAGAGCCATTATTTTCAGAAAAACATATCCGCAATGCCGTGAATTGATAATAAAATCCATCAGAATTTACTCTGCCGCATATCCCGATGCCGAATATAACGGCTCGGAGCATTATTGGAAATTCCCAAGCGGTGCAAAAATCTACTTTGGCTCAATGCCGAACGCAACAAGCTATCTGAATTATCAGGGCTTATCATATTCATACATTGCCTTTGACGAGCTGACGCATTTCACCCTTGAGGAATACGAATATATGATTTCACGAAACCGAGCAGACGGAAAAGGGCTCCGAGTATATATCCGTGCAACCGCAAACCCGGGCGGAATTGGTCATGGTTGGGTAAAGGAGAGGTTTATAACCGCCTCCGAGCCCGGCGTACCATATACCGTAACTACCGAGATAACCGATAAAAAGGGCAAAAAAATAAAGGCAAGCCGAGAGCGTGTCTTTATCCCGTCGTCCGTGTTTGACAATGAAGCATTGTTGCAAAATGACCCGGGCTACCTTTCAAATCTGGCACTCTTACCCGAATCCCAACGCAAAGCGTTGCTTTACGGTGATTGGGATAGTTATGAAGGTCAGGTATTTACAGAGTTCACCAATAACCCGGACGGATATGAAACCAAACTTAACACCCATGTTATTGAGCCTTTCGAAATCCCTCGCTCGTGGCGTAGATACCGCACCTTCGACTTTGGATATTCACGCCCGTTCGCTGTGCAATGGTGGGCAATCGACTATGACGGCAGAGCGTATCTCTACCGTCAGCTTTACGGCTGCACCCAAACGCCAAATCACGGGCTCAAGTGGGAGCCTCGCCAAATCGCACGGGAGATACAAAAAATCGAGAATGAGCTTGAAGTCGGTAATACCATTACAGGCATTGCCGACCCTGCAATATGGGACGAAAGCCGGGGGCGTGACGGTACTATTATACGAATGTTTGAGGATGAGGGCGTGTTTTTTGAAAAAGGCAGAAATGACCGATTAAGCGGCAAAATGCAATGCCATTACCGCTTTGCATTTGATGACGAAGGCAAACCGATGGCATATATTTTTAATAACTGCAAGGCGTTTCTCCGCACTGTACCTGCACTGACTTATGACACAGTAAATGTCGAAGATGTAAATACCACCTGCGAAGACCATGACTATGATGCAATGCGATACTTTTTTATGGCAAATCCCATCGCACCCGTCAGGTCAAAACCGCCACTTCCTCCCAAGCCGTTTGACCCACTTTCAAAATAACGGACATAGGAGCTAAAAAGCAGTTCCGACCGTATGACGGCATAAGCACAAAAAGTCTGCGTCCTTGGTGACGCAGGCTTTTTTTTGCTGTTAGGGCAAAATATTTTGGGTACAAAATATCCTCATTCACAAAATGTTCAAATTGCATTATAATTATATTAAAATATATCCATTTTTTGGGCAAAAGGGGTAATATTAAAAACGGAGACAATGTCCGTATTATCTCGGACATATGTTTAAGAAAGGAGCGGTTAAATCAAAATGATGAAAAAACGCACATGTAAAATTTCGGGCATTCTGCTCTCAGCAGTTATGGCAATGTCTTGTTCCATAAACTGTTTTGCGCAAAACGAGGATGCGGAACTCACGGCGGCAGCGACCGCGAGCAGTACCGTAACAGACATAAAAGCGGCAAAGGAAACGGCAGAAAAGCTCATTTCCGAATCGGTAGTAGTTAAGGCAGGCGAGTCTTATTACTATAAAAAGGGCGAAAAAACATATTTCAATAAGGGTAATGAAAGCTATTTCCCTAAAAGTGAAAATGAGGATATATCTCTGACTGCAAATGTTCTTGCGGCTATGTTTGACGCACAGCGCTATTATAACAGCGTAACCGAAACAACGACATTCAAAAAGGGGGACACCGTTGTAACTATCCGCACAGGTGAGGACGCTATATATACAAACGGCGTTGGTAAGTATATAACAAACCTTGCAAAAAATAACGGAACTGTGACGGTTATGCCCATGACTACTGTTGCACAGGCGTTAGGCTACAGCGTAAAAACAGACGGTAAGATATATATCTTAAGCGAGGGCGAAGTCCCTGGGCTTGACAGTAAGCTATTGTTTGGTTTAGCTGATGAACTTTTCTCAGATTACTATTTTGCAACGGGATTTGAGGATGGGGATTCCGAAATGAATTTTGTCGACTGGGGATACAGAGACATCTACTCACCCGAAATTGCAGAGGATGCATCGGGTGCCTTTGAGGGAGATAGATATGCTGTTTTGCCTGCCTCAAGCGGCTCATATGTAGGATATCAGACCGAAAAGCTACCTGCGGTTGTTGCGAAAAAAACTATGGAGGTATCCTTCTATGCCAAGAAATCTGCAGATTACAAGGGCAACACATTAAAAGTAAGTGCGGATTTATGCAGAGATGATGACCTTCTGGTGCAGACACCCTTTAGTGTAGACCCGGGCAATGAACTTTCGGAGGAATGGCAGAAGATGACCTTCCGTATGTCTTACCGTTACACAGACGATAACTCCTGGCAGCCCGGCACGGGCTACAATCTGTTTGCAATCAATATTATTACATCGTCGGATGCGGATGTATCCGAGGATAATCCTGCAACAGGCGAGGTATATAT
>JAXJPK010000196.1:0-3255 GCA_036311705.1 Clostridia bacterium | reverse complement strand
GCGGGTCAATTGGTTGACCGTGTCGGTGTGGCTATGGGATTAAAATTTCCGTGCGGAAAGGAACTGGAAAAGCTTGCACTGCAAACAACCGACACGATTAAAATGCCTTATAGTGTTAAAGACAGCTTTACAAATCTTTCAGGTGTTGAAACAAAGCTTTTACGATTGGTGAACGGTCCCAACCCTGTTATTGCAAGGACTGTTTTGGAGTACATAAAAGATGTCCTCATAAAAACTATTTCAAACGCCATCAATAGCACAAAAATATATAATGTGCTTATAGTGGGCGGCGTTGCATCGAATTCTATTATTCGTACAGGGTTGTCGGAGGAGTTTAAATCCGATATTTATTTTGCAACCCCCGAGCTTTCAAGCGATAATGCTGTCGGGATTGCAATTTTGGCACATATGGCAGAGAGGAATTTATAAATGGAAGAACAGCGTGTTATAGGCACTGTATCAAAGGTGAATAATTATATCAAGAGGCTTATTGACAGCAAGAGCGTCTTGAATAACATCTGGGTGAAAGGTGAAATATCTAATTATAAGCGTCATTCATCTGGGCATATATATCTTACGCTAAAAGATGAATCAAGCGTTATAAAGGCTGTTATGTTTCGTTCTGCGGCGTCAAGTCTTGACTTCGAGCCTGATGACGGTACAATGGTTATTGCTCATGGCAGGGTGTCTGTGTATGAAGCCGGTGGAACATACCAACTTTATATTGAGGATATGACCCGAGACGGAGTCGGAGATTTATACAAAGAATTTGAAAAACTAAAAGAAAAGCTTTCAAAAGAGGGTTTGTTTGATGAGCAATTCAAAAAACAAATCCCAAGATACCCTAATAAAATCGGAGTTGCAACAGCACCGACCGGTGCGGCTGTAAGGGATATTATTAATGTCATAACACGGCGTTATCCATTAGCGGAGATAATTATTTATCCGACGCTTGTGCAGGGAGTGGGGGCAAAAGAAAGCATAGTTAATGCAATAGAGTATTTTAATGCTCATTGCCTTGTCGATACACTTATTATCGGGCGAGGCGGAGGAAGCATAGAGGATTTGTGGGCGTTTAATGAGGAATGTGTTGCACGGGCAATATTTAACTCAAATATTCCGATTATTTCTGCTGTAGGTCATGAAACTGATTTTACAATTGCAGACTTTGTTGCAGATTTTAGAGCACCCACACCCTCGGCGGCGGCAGAGATCAGTGTCCCGTCACAATTGGAATTAAAAAGGCTTGTTGAGATTTATTATTCAAGAATGTCTAATGCAATCTTGAAAAAAATTGAAAGCTATGCTAAACATTTGAAACTCTTAACACCACGCACACCACAAGACAAAATTAATGAGCTATCACAAAAGCTTGATATGAAAATTCAAAATATGGAGAACATATATAAGCTCAAAATAACCGAAAAGAGACGCCGTCTTGCGGAGCTGTGTGCAAAGCTTGATGCTTTAAGCCCGTTAAAGACGCTGATGCGTGGATATTCCATAGCGATTGATGATGATGGTAATGTACTGCGAAAAACAAATGAATTTTCAAAAGATAAGGAATTTCAGCTTATGCTGCAAGACGGAAATGTTGATTGTATTGTTAAATAAGGAGATATGATAAAAAATGGCGGTTAAAACTTTTGAAGAATCAATGACAGAGCTTGAAGGTATAGTGTCACAGCTTGAAATAGGTGAGATAACTCTTGATGACTCGCTAAAGCTTTTCGAGCAGGGAATAAAGCTTGCGAAAAATTGTCGAAAAAAACTTGACGATGCAGAGAAAAAGGTGAAAATTTTAACGATAGGCGAAAACGGTGAACCTAACACAGAGGATTTCGGAGGCATTGAATGAAAAACGAAATCAGAGACAGAATAGAGGTAATAGATAATTCGCTTAAAGAGTTTTTACCTGTACAATTAAATCCGCAATCGAAAATATATGAGGCAATGCGGTATAGTGTTTTTGCCGGAGGAAAAAGATTGCGTCCGATTTTAATGTGGGAAACTGCAAAGCTTTTTAACTGTGATTGGGATACAGTTAAACATTTTGCTTGTGCTCTTGAGATGATACACACCTACTCACTTATTCATGATGATTTACCGGCTATGGATAATGATGATATGCGTAGAGGTATGCCGACAAGCCATATAAAATTTGGTGAAGATATTGCAATACTTGCAGGAGATGCGTTGCTGAATAAAGCATTTGAAGTAGCCGTTAAATCCTCTGGGAAAGCAGAGAACATAATAAAAGCACTTGATATTCTATCAAAGTCAAGCGGAAGCGAGGGAATGATAGGCGGTCAAGTTGTTGATTTGGCATCAGAGGGTAAAGATATATCGTTGTCAGAGCTTAAATATATTCATTCACTTAAAACGGGAGCGTTGATTAGAGCGGCGTGTGTGGTAGGTGCTGTATTATCCGATGCATCGGATAATGAAATTGATTTAATGGATAAGTTTGCTCTAAATCTTGGTATAGCCTTTCAGATTAGGGATGATATACTTGATGTAACGGGTACGATTGAGGAATTGGGCAAGCCAATCGGCTCGGATTGTGAATCATCTAAAAATACATATGTAAGTCTATGCGGAATAGAAAAGTCGGAAAGTCTTGTGTCTGAGTATTCTATGAAAGCGAAAAATACACTTTCAAATTTCGGTTCTCGTTCCGAGTTTCTCGTCAGGCTTACGGATTATTTAATTACAAGAACGAATTAAGGATGGTTTATGAACTACTTTTTAGATATTATATTTAATCAAGTGTTGCAGACGGCTGT
This sequence comes from Clostridia bacterium, assembly GCA_036311705.1. GTDB lineage: Bacteria > Bacillota > Clostridia > UBA1381 > UBA1381 > Ornithomonoglobus. The sequence continues at coordinate 469 of JAXJPK010000196.1, read as the reverse complement.
TATCTCTTGGTTTGCGGCCCAGGTGATAAAAATTGTATTGACATTAATTAAAGAACGCCGTTTGGATTTTACCCGAATATACGGCTCGGGCGGAATGCCGAGTTCTCACGCGTCTTTTACGGTTTCGCTTGCGGTTGCCGTTGGTTTTACTAATGGATTTGACAGTACATTGTTCGCTCTTGCAGCGGCGTTTGCTTTTGTTGTAATGTACGATGCAACGGGAGTCAGACGAAGTGCAGGTGAGCAGGCGGCAATTTTAAACAAAATTGTTGAAAAAATAGGCAAGGAACATATTTCCGAAACAGGACAAAAACTAAAGGAGCTACTGGGTCATACACCCATTCAAGTTTTTGCAGGAGCAATACTCGGAATTGTGATTGCCGTCTTGCGGCATATGTAAAAAAATGTTGTGATACAATTGATGGGTGACAAAAAAATATAGGAAAATCAAACCAAGTATGATATAATG
>JAXJPK010000195.1:0-7330 GCA_036311705.1 Clostridia bacterium | reverse complement strand
GGAAGTAGATATTTATGCCTACAAACACAGAAAACAACCTTAATATGAACAAAACCACATCAAGCGGTATGTCTCCGCTTATGGAAGCTGTCCTAAACAGATATGTTTTGGAAGCAAACAAGACAAAGAGAAAGTACACAAAATTCGGACAGACAGTAAATATCCCCGAGGGAAAGACAAAGACCATAGCTTTCGATAAGCTTTCGCCGCTTCCCAAAGCAACTCATCCGCTCGAGGAGGGTGTTACACCGAAGGGCTCTGCTGTAAACATCACAAGAATTAAGGGCGAACCCGACCAGTTCGGTAACTATGTTTCATACACAGACCAGCTTGACTTTTTTGCAAATGACCCGTCACCTGAGGTTTTGAAATATACAGACCTTTTGACAGAAAACCAGCTTGAAACCTTTGAGCATCTTGACGCTATGGAGCTTGCTTCGGGACTGAATGTATTCTATGCAGGTGATGCAACATCAAGAAGCGAACTTACGGATGTCCTAACGGTTAAGGATGTACGCCGTGCCGTTACTTCTCTTAAGAGAAATAAGGTACAGCCCGCAGACGGTACGGATTACATTGCATTTATTCATCCTGATGTTGTGTATAACATCTGGAATGACGAGGAATGGCGTCAGCCGCATACATATGCCGACACAAAGCAGCTATATGACGGCGAAATCGGCAGATTGTTCGGCGTTAGATTTATTGAGGACCCCGACGCATATGTATTCAGAGGTGAGCCGTTTGCCGATAAGTATGACGAGTTGACCATAACAAAAGCAGACGGAGTTAATATTTATATTGCTGAAACAATTTCGTCAAGTGAGGCAGCTACGCTGTCAAATAAGCCTGTTTGGATTGACAACAGAAAATATACCGTTTCATCTGCAGTTGCAGGAGAGAATGGCGAGGCATATCTTGTGATGAGTGAAAGTGTTGACGGCAAAATGGTTGCCCCCGATATGAAGATATATCCCGGTGAGGGCGGTGTTGGCGGTACTCCCGTTTATTCAACCGTTATAATAGGCAAGAATGCTTTTGGAACAGCGGGGGACAGAAGTGTTGAGATTATCAACAAGAGCCTTGGTTCAGCAGGTACTTCAGACCCGCTAAATCAGAGAGGTACTGTAGGCTGGAAGAGCTATAGATTCTTTAAAATTCTTGAGCAGACAAAGATGCTGAGAATTGAGTCTATTGCAAATCTTGCATAAATCATTTCGGATATTGACTGCAGAGGGTGTTTTACCCTTTGCAGTCGTAAGTCCATAAGTTATAGGAGGAAATAAAAATGGCAGATAAAAAAGTAAAGAAAATTTCAGACGAAAAGGTAATGATTATCATACCGAAGCCGAGAAATGTGGTCGGAGATACTGAAACAATAGTTTCGGTTAACGGGGAAATGTATCAGATTATGTATGACAGACCTGTTGAAGTACCGTATAATGTCGCTGAAATCATTTCACAAAGCAAGGAGCTTGAGATGAAAATAGCGGATATTACCGAGGCAAGCATACTAAAGCCCGGAAAGGCGGCAATTGCTGAATTATAAGGAGGGTGGATATGTCTGAATTTACATATGACGGTAATGTTAATAAAGACTTTATCGAGGAGGCTTTGGAGGCTTACCGTATATACAAAATAGACCGTGAGCCGCTTATAACTCGTATCAGAGATAATGACGCATTTTACAGGAAAAGCTATGAGCGGCTATATGGGGAAATTAATTCGGAGATGAATTGCGATACCCCGTTCATTTTTGCAGGCATAGAGAACTGCCGTGCAGATGCGATTGATAATTATCCAAACGCCAATGTTATAGAAAGAGAGCCGGAGGGGACAGAGGTTGCAGAGCTTTTATCAAAGGTCGTTGAGGCACAGCTTGAAATATCGGATTTTAAGACTGTGTATAAGGAGAATATAAGAAATAAGCTGAAATACGGAACTGCGGTTTACGGCGTTTTTTATGATGAGCTGAGCGGGAATATTGACATCAGAAGCATTGATATTCTCGATATATATGTGGATATGCATATACCCGATATTGAGGACAGCAAGTTTGTTTTTATAACTGCGGCGGTTGAAAATGATATATTAAAAGAACAGTATCCTCAATTTGACCGACTTTTTAATGGGGACGCACAAATTGAAACGCTTGGGGACACACATTCCTTAAAAAACAGGACAACTGTTATTGACTGCTACTATAAGAAGTCGAGCGGCGAGGTACATATGATGAAGCTGTGTGATGGTAATGTGTTGGCTGCAACAGAGGATATGGAGGGGTATGAAAATGGTTTGTATTCTCACGGGAGATACCCTATTGTGTTCGATACTCTGTATCCATGCGAACATTCGCCGTTTGGATTTGGTATGATTGATGTTGGTAAGAGCACACAGATAGCTATTGATAAGCTTGACAATGCTATTACGGAAAATATTATGTGTGCGGCAAAGCCGAGATACCTTTCAAAGCGTAATGGCGGTATAAATGAGGAGGAGTTTACCGATGTTTCAAGAAGTATTGTTCATTATGAGGGTGATACCGATTCATTAAGGGCAATAGACCATTCAGCGATAAATGAGTATTATTTAACACATCGTGAACGAAAAAAGGACGAACTTAAAGAAATACTTGCTAACCGAGATTTCCAGCAGGGCAGCACAACGGGCGGAGTTACTGCGGCATCGGCTATTGAAACCTTAAGGCGTGCGGGCGAAAAACGCTCCCGTGCGATAATAAGCGACACATACGATTCATTTAAACAGATTGTTTATATGGTTATCGAGCTTATGCGTCAGTTTTTCGAGGATGAAAGAATATATAGAATAAACGATGCTATGGGTAAAAAGAGTTTTGCAAAGTTTTCAAACAAGATGCTTTATAAAACCGATGTGACAGCGGGAGGCATAACACTTCGTGAGCTGATGTTCGATATTGATGTGGTTATTCAGCGTGAAAATCCGTATTCGAGAGAAAGTATAAATAAAACTCTGCTTGAGCTTTGGACAAGCGGTTTATTTACACCCGAAAACAGAGATACTGCTATTGTTGCATTAAAGAATATGCAATTTGACGGCAAAGAACGGCTTATTGCTGATTTACAAGGTCTTATCGGCAGAGAGGAGGGCTTAGAGTGAAGGGCATTATAAAAGTTATTGGTAAAGATGGGGATACCATTGGAAATACAATCGTCAGCGGTGAAGGCAGTGCTGTGAAATATGACGATAATGATGTTGCTATCAGAAATTATACGGCATCTAAAGGCTATAGCGGTATTGTGGATTGGGACGGAGAAAACGCAATCGTTGCAGGAAGTAAGATTAAACCCAAATACATAAACGAAGGCATAGCATATGCTGATAAAGCTGAAGTCGATGATGCGTTGGACAGAATGGAAAAACAGAACGAAATAGATAAAAAGCCCGAACAGGAGAGAGAAATAAAATACGGAGCAATGGAAAATAACGCCTTGTCAAAGATACGCGAGAGAAAGCCGTTTAGTTATAATCCCGAAACAGACCCTGCATATCAGGCATATAAGAAACAGTACGAGAGAGAAGCGGAGAAAGCATTAAGGCGAATACTGAATGATAATAATACATCAATCGAGGGTGCAAGCGGAGCTGTGCTTTCCGAGGCGATTGCGGCTCAAAACGAACAGCTTGATAAAATAACGGATGTTATACCACAGCTGTATTCGGACGCGTATAAAAGATATACGGGTGAGTTTGATATGGACATAGACACTTTGAAAAGTGTTTCCGATATTGCAAATGCATACTATGATAGAATAAACGAGCATAATCAAGACACTATTGAGCGTATGAGAGATTCCGCACAAAAGGAGCATGACAACGACCTTGCAAGAGTTAAGGAAAGACGGCTTGAAAAAGAGTCCGAAATACAAAATGCACTTGATGAAATAGATATTAAAAAGGGCAATATTGATTTAGGGTACTATGCGGATAAGCTTCTGGCTGATATTAATAAAACAAATGTGTCGAGTGAAAACACTGCAATGAAAAATGCAATCAGCAGGGGATTTTTCATAAAAGAGGATGAGGCAAGTATGCCCTGGTTGAAAAATTACAGGACTGCTCAAGGTACATACTCCATATCACCGTCTGTAGCAAGTATTGCATACGAATATCAGGCAGCACACGAAAGAGAACGAGGCAAAATTAATGCAAAGCTCGGAAGGTGAGGTATATTATAATGGAATTTGATATTTATCCATCATCGCAGAACAGCAGACAAAACATATACAACTTCTATGGCATAAACAGAACAAGAAAACGCTCAAAAGGCGAAATGGAGGACATGCTTAATATGTCCTCCAGAGAATACCCATGTGCATCACCTCGTCTTGGACGAAAGAAAATAGCCGAAGCTGAAAACATAGTTGTTGCCTGTGCTCCCGATGAAACGACAGTCAAAGAGGTGACGGGTATAACCGGCATTGCAGACGGCAGTTTTCACTATAACGGTGAAGTTAAATCAGGGAAATTCATACTTCGACCCGAATGGGCGTGGTCTGTTGAAAGAATGGGAAATCTGTATATCATAAACGGGTATAATGCCGATAAAAAGAAGTCGGAAATGTATTATTACAACATTGATACGGATGAGTTTTCCGAGGGCGGTACTGTGATGAGTGACTTGATTGTAACATCGGGACCGAATTATTTAAGAACAATACATTATGACGACGATTACTCTAAAATATATAATTACAAAGTAACGCTGTCGGACGGAACTGTTATTGACAACAGTGAGTTTTACAAAAAGTATGCCCTCTCAAGCGGTACAATGAGTTCATTAAACAACATATTTGAAAAGTATTTCAAGGTCGGTGATGAAGTAACGATTGAGGGGTTCCCGACAGTAAAAGAGAACGAGGGACAGCTTTGGTATTATATGTCAGGCAATATACATAAGCCGTTAAATAAGGGGGCGGGGTATAACAATACCGTTGATACCGATAATATGGCAACAACAAAGAATGTTGATAAGTACAGCATTTGCACGGCGTATGTAAAGTCATTTTCAATCAGGAATATGTCAAACGGAAAGTATGCACACGAGATATACTTTGACTTATATAACAAGGACGGCGAAGCGGTGGAGTTTGATGAATTAACCTCACAGCCTAATTATTGTTCGGGTGTTAGAATATCCAAAAGGAAACGAGCGTTAACAAATATTGCCATACACCAAGGGAGAATATGGGGAACTGCACCGACAGGGAACAGGCTATACGCATCAAGCTCGGATGATATATTTTCGTTCTCGTCAGAGGATATATTAAACAAGTACGCCGTACGCTTAAACTCGGATACACCGGGTACATTTACAGGGCTTTGCTCATATAATAACGACCTTATAGCCTTTAAAAATCATTCAATAGAAATAGTATCGGGGACAAACCCAAATAACTATTCATTGAGTGTAATTCCGGGAATAGGCTGCATAGACGGTAAATCTATAGCAACAACGCCTGACGGAGTGATTTTCCTGGCAGGAAGGGGATTTTATCTATATAACGGGGCGTTACCGCAATGTATAAGCTTAAAATTAAATCGTAATTATCAAAGTGCAGTATCGGGATTTGACGGTTGCTCTTACTATACTTCAGCAAAGAACTCGGAGGGGAATAATGAGCTTTTAGTGTATAATACTCGATACGGTATGTGGCATATTGAAGATGATTTTGATGCAAAAAGTTTTTTTGATTTCAACAACGGTTTTTATCTTTCGGATGGGAAAAACCTATACAAAGCAGATTCTGATGAGGGTGTAGATTGGAGCTTTACACTTATGCGTAACTATGATAACAACTTTAACCTGAAGGGAATCAATGAAATATGGATTAGAGCGGACATTGCGGAAAATGCGCAATTTACTGTTGAAACTGCCGTTGATAACGAGGATTTTGTTAAACATATGTCTTTTAATAAACAGGGATTAAATATTTACAGATGCCCTATAAGACCGATCATGAGCGTGGATTATCGTGTGAAAATAAGCGGAAAAGGGGAGGTTGTAATTTATGAAATTGAGATGAAAAAGACAGGCGGCGGAAGGAAATATAAAGAGTAACAGGGGGATTTTTTATGTATATAAATGATGTAATTAAGCTTGCAAAAAGCTACTATCCGTCCGAATATGATGAAAAAGAGATGTATTCGTGGTGCGATGAGGTATCGTCAATGCTTGCAGTTATGGACAGAACCGTATATGCATCAGCAACTGTTGTCCCTGATGAAAACGGGTCGATATTATTACCTGAGGGTGTAGATTTTGAGAGTGTGGTATCAATTACTGTCGGTGACACGGTTATGACAAAAGAGAATATGCGTAGAATTGATGAAAGACGGATAAAAACAGATTCTCGTGTTTCGGTTAATATGGTGTATGTTATGCCGTATGTCCCGATACGGACTTCGGAGTACATCGGTACAGTAAAATTCGATAACTTGAATAATAGGATTTACTTGAAAAACAATCCGTTTTTTAAGGGCGACTATATCAGCCTGCGAGTGAATGAAGCTTATTTGCGCGATTTGCTTGTGTTGGATTCGGGTGTTGATTCTGCATCTGAACTTGAGAATTATCTGGTTGTGGGCGGGGAATTGCCTGATGTTAGTGATACAGAGGCTACACTAACCCGTATCATAACAGATAAAACTGCTTGCAACGCACCATATGACAGAATGTATATTGATTTCATTCTTGCGAAAATTGGAATGTATCAAAGAGATTATGAAATGTATAATCAGTATATGACTGTGTTTAATTCTCGCTTATCGGCATATAAGAAATGGCTTATAAATCATTTGCCGCAAGATAAATACAAGCTTACAAATTGGTGGTAAAAGGAGTGTTATTCAGATGGGAACAATTATAGAACTTAATAAGGATAGCTATAGCGAGAGAGAGGTTGTTAACAGTTGGGCGGCAGACTATGTAAAAAGAAAGATGAAAGAACACACCGCCGCTTGCGAGCTTGACCACCCTGACGGAAGCGTGAGTATGAGCAAGCTTGCAGGTGATGTTAAGGACGAGCTGTCAAAAATTCCTACAAAGGTGTCACAGCTTGAAAATGATAACGGATATCTGTCACAGCATCAGGATATTTCGTATAAAGCCGATATGTCGTATGTCGATACGGCTGTAGCCGATGAAAAATCAGAGCGACAGATTGAGGATACAAAGATACGAACCGATTTAGGTGCGGTAAAAGTCCAAATAGGCGAGCTTGAAACACGAACAGCGAACAATGAATCAGGTATCGCAGAGGCAAAAGGCAGATTAGGTGCGGTTGAAAGT
>JAXJPK010000194.1:0-6379 GCA_036311705.1 Clostridia bacterium | reverse complement strand
TATATATTCCGCCGCCGAGAGTGCCGGGGATACCCGAAAGCTCCTCAAGCCCCGAAAGGTTCACTTTTGCAGCCTCCGCAGCAAGTCTTGACAATAGAATCCCTGCTTGTGCGACAATTATATTTCCGTCGATTTCACAATCCGCAAGACCTGAACCGATTTCGATTACAAGTCCTCTGATTCCGTTATCTCCCACAAGTAAATTTGAGCCGTTTCCGATAACAGTAACGGGCACATTCTCTTTTTTAGCAAGCTTTAATAAGGACGCCAGCTCCTGCACCGAACGAATGCTGACAAACATATCAGCATTTCCGCCTATCTTGAAAGTCGTATGATTGTTCATAGGCTCGTTTTCCAAAAGCTGCTCTGAAACCAACCTGAATTGTTCTACTGCCATATTCCCTCCGGATAAATTATTCTAATTATTCAAATTTCTGCTGCATTTGACGCATAATACGGTCATTAAGCTCAACGGCCGCATTGTATCCCATTTTCTTTTGACGGTTATTCATTGCGGCAACCTCAACAATAACCGCTATGTTCCTGCCTATCTTAACAGGGATTGTAACTGACGGTACATTTATTCCCATTATGTTAGTGTATTCATCAACCATTCCAAGTCTGTCATACTGCTTATCCTTTTCCCATGGCTCAAGGTGAATAACCATATCAATCTGCTGTTTATCTTTGATAGAGCCAACGCCGAAAATCTCTTTTACATCAATAATTCCAATACCTCGTACCTCAACGAAATGACGAATGATGTCAGGTGAAGAGCCGATAAGTGCAGAATCAGATATTTTTCGTATCTCAACAGCATCGTCGGCAACAAGGCGATGCCCTCTTTTAACAAGCTCAATCGCCGCTTCACTCTTACCAACGCCGCTCTCGCCCATTATAAGAACACCCTCACCGTATATTTCACACAATACTCCGTGTCGAGTCTTGCACGGAGCGAGCTGTTCACTCAAATAGCGAATAAGCATACTCATAAACTGAGATGTGCCATGCTCGCATCTTAAAAGCGGGATATTAAATTCCTCTGCAAAATCAAGCATTTCAGGAAATATCTGCAAATCTCTCGTTATTATCAAAACAGGAAAATCGAGTGCAAAAAATTCTCTCAATCTCTTGACCCTATCATCAACAGATAATTTTTCAAGATATGTGAATTCAACCTTTCCCATTATCTGTATTCTTCGGTTATCGAAATATTCGCAAAAGCCAACGAGCTGTAACCCCGGTCTGCTGACATCAGAGGTAGTCACACGCTTCAATTTATCATTATCAGGCATATGCAGAATTTCAAGCTGAAAATTATCTATGATTTGGCTAATCGGTAATTTTGAAACTTCATCCATTATACGACAACGCCTCCTTATTTTATGCATACTTCGTTTTTTTACGCACAATATCCGTATAAGCTAATTATAGCATATTTTTTGAACCATTTCAACATAAATTTATGTAATAATATATAACAATTCAACAATAAATCCTCGTCTATACGGTTTATTTTATAAAAAACTGAAAAAAAAGAAAAAATTTCTCTTAAACCTATTGCAAAAAAACAAAAAGTATGGTACAATTACAAATGATGTTTGTTTAATGCTATTACAGGAGGTGTTATAATGGCTAAATGTGATATATGTGGAAAGGGTGTAAGCTTTGGTATAAAAGTATCGCACTCACACAGAAGATCAAACAGAACTTGGAAGCCGAATGTTAAAAAGGTTAAAGCTATCGTTAACGGTACACCCAAGTCAATTCATGTTTGTACACGCTGCCTGCGTTCAGGAAAGGTGCAGCGCGCCGTTTGATCAGAATGAATACAAACAGCTTGTTTAACGCAAGCTGTTTTTTCATGCTGTTTTCAAATATTACATTTTATTTGTAGAATTATTAAAAATCAAAAAAAGTTTGCAATTTATATTATTGTATGTTATAATAATATTTAACTTAAAGTGTAAAATTTATTAATCTTATTACATAAATACAAAGGGGTGTATCTGTTGGAGAAACTCTTGGTTAGGGGCGGAAATCCACTTCATGGTGATGTTACCATAAGCGGTGCTAAAAATGCAGCGGTTGCTATTCTTCCCGCATGCTTACTCGTTAACGGTAAATGCCGAATAGAAAACCTGCCCGATATAAAAGATGTTAAATTATTTCTGAAAATTCTCGAAAATCTCGGTGCAGAGATTATTTATATAGACAAAAACACTGTGGAAATTGATTGCACAAATGTTTCATCATATGAGCCTTTAAGTGATTTGACACGCAAAATGCGTGGTTCAAGCTACCTTATGGGTGCTCTTTTGGGGCGGTTTGGAAAATTCCGTGTCGACCCACCCGGAGGATGTGATTTTGGTACTCGCCCGATTGATATGCATATTAAATGCTTTGAGCTTATGGGAGCAGAGGTTGATACCTCAAAAGGTATTGTTGCCGCACAAACAGACCATCTAAAAGGTGCAAATGTATTTTTTGACATAGTGTCTGTCGGTGCAACAGTTAACGCTATTCTTGCGGCTGTTTTAGCAGACGGAACGACCGTTATCGAGGGTGCGGCAAGAGAGCCTCATGTGGTTGACCTTGCAAACTTCCTTAACGCCTGCGGTGCACAAATCAGGGGTGCCGGTACGGATAATATCAGAATAAAAGGCGTGCCTAATCTTAAAGGCGGTAATTATGCAATAATCCCCGACCAGATTGAGGCAGGTACATTTATGATAGCGGCAGCTGCCACAAGGGGCGATGTTGTTCTTCATAATGTTATTCCCCGTCACCTTGAAATAATCGGCTCAAAGCTTGTTGAGGCAGGCGTAAATATTGAGTATGGTGACGATACTTGCCATGTTTGGGTTGAGGACAATGCAGTATTTAAAAAGATAAACTTTACTGCACTGCCATATCCCGGATTCCCCACAGATATGCAGCCGCAGCTTGTTACTTTCCTGACAAATATAGAGGGTACAAGCACTGCCCGTGAGGGTGTTTGGGATAACAGGTTCAGATATACCGATCAGCTCAAGCGTATGGGGGCAAACATCCGTGTTGAGGGAAAGCTCGCTATTATCGACGGTGTGCCAAAGCTTTTGGGGGCTAATGTACAAGCAACAGATTTAAGAGCAGGTGCGGCAATGATTATTGCAGGGCTGATGGCAGACGGCGTAACAGAAATAAGAGATATATACCATATTGATAGAGGCTACGAAAACTTTGAGGATAAGTTTATCGCACTCGGAGCCGATATACAGCGTGTTCAAGTTGTTGAAGATGTATATATCTGATTAATATTACAGATAAGAAGGGCGAAAAAGCTACCTCATCGGTTTGTTTTTTCGCCCATAAATATTTTTAAAGGATTTCTCTTTATGTTAAAACTATACTCCATAATAAGCGGTTCATCAGGCAACTGCTCGCTTATAACAAACGGAAAAACAAATATATTGGTTGACTGCGGAACATCAGGTAAACGCACCTCTGAAGCATTGCAAAAACTTGCAATATCGGATAAAGTCCTTAACTCCATTGTCGTAACACACGAGCATACCGACCACACAAAAGGCGTGGGTATTCTTGCAAGAAAGCTTAAAATCCCAATCTATGCAACAAGCGGAACGCATATGAATATGGATTTGGGAAAAATTTCGGACGAACAAATTCAAGTTGTAGTCCCTGACGCTACATACGATATTGCGGGTATCGGCGTTACGCCGTTCTCTATCCCACACGATGCACAAGAGCCGTGTGGTTATGTTTTCTCATACGGAAATGAGAGGATTGCCGTTGCAACTGATATAGGAATTATGACCGATAACATTTTATCTCGTATATCCGGCTGTAAAAGTGTGCTTCTTGAATCAAATCACGATATTGATATGCTCCGATTCGGAGATTATCCGTACGCACTCAAAAAGCGAATATTAAGCGATATTGGGCATCTTTCAAATGAGTCTGCCGCACAAGCCGCATATGAGCTTGTTAAAAGTGGAACGGAGCATATTATGCTTGGCCATTTAAGCGACAAAAACAATACGCCCGAAATAGCACAAATGGTGACGCATAGCTATTTATCCGACAGGAATGTGAATATCGGCAAAGATGTTACGCTTCAAGTTGCGGGACGGTATAGCATAACCGAGTTTATAACAAAAGGCTAAACTTATTTGATGGCATAATCAAAATTTTTCGAAAGGATTTAATTTTCAAAAATGAAAGTATCCATAATCTGTGTTGGGAAAATAAAGGAAAAGTTTTTTACCGATGCAATAAAAGAATATTCAAAGCGTATAAGCCGATTTGCCGATTTTGAAATAACAGAGCTCCCGGATGAGCGAATACCTGATAACGCTTCTGAAAAGGAGTCGGAACAAATCAAATTCCGAGAGGGTGAAAAAATTCTATCAAAAATCGACCCCCGTTCATATGTAATTTCGCTGTGTATTGAGGGCAAAACCCTTGACAGTGTCGAGCTTGCAAACACAATGCGTAATGCTTACCAAACAGCTAACCGCATCACCTTTATAATCGGCGGCTCTCTCGGCCTTTCTGACAAAGTCAAAAACCGTTCCGATTTAAAGCTGTCATTTGGACGAATGACGCTTCCGCACCAGCTTATGAGGGTAGTACTAACCGAACAGGTGTATCGTTCATTTATGATTAATTCAGGTGCAACATACCATAAATAATATTGACAATTTCTCCCTTAAATGATAAAATTATTGTATCATACAAAGGGGGACTTTTTTTATGAAAAAAATACTTTCTCTACTGCTATGTGCAGTAATCCTTTCATACTCGGCAACTGCCCTTGCGGAAAACGAATCCGAAACCTCCGATATTTCGGAAACAGTTCAGACTGAGGTCATAGCTGAGGAATCAGAACTCTCCAAAGAAACAGACATACCCCGGACAGAAGACTCAAATTCGCTGTCGCCGCTTTTACGCAACACCGTATCGGTAACGGCGAAAATTAAAGGTATGCCGTTCGTTAAGGAGTCGGATGCAGTTTTTGAGCTTTTAACCGCTGACGGAAAAACGCTCGGAACGAAGTCATGCCATATTTCGCCCGACTGTAAAGAAATTAAGTTTATATTTGATGTGCCAACATACGAGCTTGGCACAAGCTTTAAGGTTAGAGCGGTTAGCGGTGTTGACAGCGTTCTATACTACAATGACACATATCATACGGGAAGTGAATTCGTTCTGCCAACATATACATATGTAAATACTAACGGCGAGCAGGTTGAGTCGACCGATATTGCAGTAACAATAACACCGCTATATGATAAGAGCATTAACCTGTATTATAATGGTACAAGCGTGCCACTGGACGGTGCCAGAGTTATTGACGGTACAGCGATGGTCCCGATAAAGGCACTTGCAGAATTTATTGGTTTTAATGTTCTATATAATAAGGATTATAATGTTGAAATTGTTTCTCTTAACGGCAAAGAAATGCTGTTCAATCTTGATACGGCATATACAACGATTTTCGGGACGGACTTGTTTGCTCCGCATCCTACTATTATGATTGACGGTGTTGTTTTTGCTTCATTGCGTACATTTGCCGATGCTTTGGGCAGTGAAATTGAAGTTAAAGATTATTTCACGCATTTGGATATTAACCTATCGGAATCTACTTTTGTGGCAGAATACTTCAAATCGCTTCCCATAAACAGTATGAATGTTTCAAGCCGTACAAATTATATGGTTTGGGTATCACTTTCAGAATACAAAGTAAGACTTTACGAGGGTAAAATCAATCAATGGAAGCCCATTCTTGAAGCACCTTGTGCTATTGGTGCTCCGGGCACTCCGACAGTTACCGGCTCATTTGAATACAAGTATAAGACAAGATGGGATTACGGCACATACTATGTAGGTCCGTGCCTTGTATTCTATAACGGATATGCACTCCATTCCGTGCTATTGTATCAGAACGGCACAGAGTATGACGGCAGGGTCGGTGTTAAGATTTCACACGGCTGTGTTAGACTTAAAAAGAACGACATCGACTTTATCGCAAATACTATTCCTGTGGGAACGAGAATTTATTTAACACCGTAAAAAACGGCAGTGTAAAGGAAGTTGAATAGGTCCCGATGGGGCTGTAAAAAAACAGTGCAAACGGGCGAAAACCGTCGAATAACATAGCTATGAGGTTTATCCCGAAGTTATACAAGGTATGTGAGGAACGGTTTTCGTTCGTTGTTTTACGGCATATATAAAAGAGGGTGTTGCGTTAAGCAACACCCTTCAGACTGTCGACAAATCGGTCAGACCGCACGATATTTAGTAAATTCAATAAAAGTTTAAAGTAAGCGGCTTGCGATAATTAACAAAGGCATTCCATCGAGGAATGCCTTTGTTG
>JAXJPK010000193.1:0-1653 GCA_036311705.1 Clostridia bacterium | reverse complement strand
TTGTGACTGTTCTCAACTCACCGCCCAGACCGACCTCGCCGATAAATATAACATCAGGCGGTATTGGGGAATCGGTTACACTTGACGCTATTGCCGCACAAATTCCCAAATCTGCGGCAGGCTCGTCAAGACGTAATCCGCCTGCGGTATTCATATAAATGTCACAGTTTGAAAGATTGATTTTGGCACGCTTTTCAAGAACTGCGGTAAGCAGTAGTACACGATTTAAGTCAATGCCCGAGCTCATTCGGCGAGGGTTACCGTAACCCGTAGGTGTGACGAGTGCCTGAATCTCTGCCAAAATCCCGCGTGTGCCCTCCATTGAACATATTATAGCAGAGCCGGATATATCGCACGGGCGTTCCTCCAACAGCATTTTGGACGGATTTTCAACTTCTTTTAATCCGTTGTCAAGCATTTCAAACACACCTATTTCGTTTGTTGACCCAAATCTGTTTTTAACAGCACGCAAAATTCTAAACGAAAGCTGCCTGTCGCCCTCAAAGTAGAGAACGCAGTCAACCATATGCTCCAAAACTCTTGGGCCTGCGAGTGAGCCGTCTTTTGTGACATGACCGACGATGAACATTGATATATTCATAGATTTTGCAAGCTTCATAAGTGCATTTGTTGTTTCGCGCACCTGTGGAACACTTCCCGAGGCGGACGATATAGCCTCAATGTGCATTGTCTGTATTGAGTCTATTATAACAATATCCGGCTTTGTATCCGTAATGGATTGAAGTATGGTTTCCACATCTGTTTCGGATATAAGGTAGAGATTATCTGTCTTTACGCCCAAGCGTTCGGCACGGATTTTAATTTGTGCAGCCGATTCCTCACCTGAAACATACAGAATTTTCTTTGTCTTGCCTGCATTTTCGCATATCTGCAATAATAAAGTCGATTTTCCTATTCCCGGGTCGCCGCCGACTAAAATAAGCTCGCCCGTAACTATACCGCCGCCAAGAACTCTGTCAAGCTCGGATATGCCCGTCGAGAATCGAGATTCAAAGCTATGCGTTATCTCGCCAATCTTTTGCGGTCTGTTGAGCGTCGTTTTTATTGCGGTATTTGCAACGGTTTTTTGCGGCGTTTCAATGGTTTCTTCAAGTGTATTCCAACTGTTGCAGCCGGGGCATTTACCAAGCCATTTCGGAGAACGGTACCCGCATTCGTTGCAGATATATACAGATTTCGATTTCATATACGCTTCCTCTTTCGATATATTATATGTATATTATACATTACCGTACTGTATTTGGCAACAGTTTTTTATTGTTACAATGGGGACTTTTTATACAAACAGTTTTCAACAATGTTACATAAAATATGTCGAATACCGCTGTATTCACGCTATCCACAGGTTTTCCACAGTGACAGTAAAAAAATACACCGCATAATTAGATATATTTACGATACTTATTCACAGCAGGAGTGGAAAATGTGGAAAACTGAAAGACAACAATATGTTTACATAATACTTATCCACACCCCGTGTTAATAAATTGATGATAAAAATACCCCTAAATTTTGTTGTGATACAATTGATGGGTGACAAAAAAATATAGGAAAATCAAACCAAGTATGATATAATGTTAATAACCACAAAAACAAATATCAGAACGGAGTGATTTTCCTATGAATAACATT
>JAXJPK010000192.1:0-3122 GCA_036311705.1 Clostridia bacterium | reverse complement strand
GGGATAACTAACCGAAATGAGGCGGCACAGCTTTTGGGCTGTACGCCCTGGATTGCGGGCAAGTATCTTGAGGGTGCGTCAAAATTCTCACTTCCACTGCTTATGCGTATGGTAACGAGAGTACCGGAAATTGACTACGAAATCAAGAACGGAGCAATTTCCGATTGGCAAGCACTTGAGGGGTATATCTTTGAGGCAATGCAGAGAGGAATTTAATGCTATGAGCATCATAACAGAGTTGAAAATCAAACATAATCTCAAAAAACGGCGAAAAGTCGTGCATAAATCGGTATGCGACTCGACAAACGAGGAGGCAAAACGCCGCTCGGATTTGCCTGACGGTACGCTCTTTATAGCTGACAGACAGACAGCAGGCAAGGGGCGAATGGGCAGAAGGTGGGAATCTGAAGCTCGGTCGGGGATATATATGTCCTTGCTCCTAAAGCCCAAGCTTTCCGATGACTGCTCCTCGCAAATCACGCTTATTGCAGGTATGGCGGTCGCTCGTGCGTTGGGCAACGGTGCTATGATTAAATGGCCCAACGATGTCGTTATCGGCTCACGCAAGGTCTGCGGAATTTTAACGGAAATGTCGCACGGGGCTTTGATTTGCGGTATCGGAATAAATGTCAACACCCCATCATTCCCCGATGAGCTGAAGGATAGGGCAACCTCACTTTATATAGAAACAAACAAGACTTTCAATATCGAAAAGGTTGTTGCCGATGTTATAAACGAGTTCGAGCCGCTGTATCGCAAATTCATTGTCTACGGTTTTGCTCCGCTTTGCGATGAATACAAGAAAATGTGCGTAACCTTGGGTAAAACCGTTTCCGTTATACAAAATAATTCCAAAATCAGATGCACGGCGGAGGATATTTCCCCCAACGGCGGGCTTATAGTAAAAACCGACACGGGAACGCTTTGCGTAACCTCGGGCGAGGTCAGCGTTCGTGGGATATACGGATATGTATAAATATGAACAAACTGCAAACTTTTAGCACTCTCGGCGGGAGAGTGCTAATTTTGTATTGACTTTTATTATATCGAGTGGTATAATCATTATAAATTTATAAAAATTTAAGAGGTGATTTATGATGGCGAAAGGTAATATTTCCGTTGATTCGGAAAATCTTTTTCCGATTATTAAAAAGTGGTTGTATTCAGACAAGGACATTTTTCTGCGTGAGCTTGTGTCTAACGCCTGTGACGCCATAACGAAGTTCAAAACAATCGCACTTGGTGGTGAGGCAGAGGCAGATAGTGAATACAAGATTACCGTTACGGTTGATAAGGAGAAAAAACAGCTTATTGTGAGCGATAACGGTATCGGTATGACTGCCGAGGAAATCGACAAATACATTAATCAGATTGCATTTTCGGGTGCGGCAGAGTTTTTGGAGAGGTACAAGGACGAAAAGGACGACAGTGCACAGATTATCGGTCATTTCGGTCTTGGTTTCTACAGTGCGTTTATGGTATCCGACAGCGTCGAAATTAACTCACTATCGTATCAGGACGGGGCAAAAGCCGCTAAATGGACCTGTGACGGTAGTATGGAATTTGATATGACTGACGGTACAAAATCCACAAGAGGTACGGATATTATCCTAAATATCGCAGAGGACAGCACAGAGTTTCTTGAGGAGTTCAAAATCAGGGAAATATTAAGAAAGTACTGTTCATTCCTGCCCATTGAAATATATCTTGTAAACGCAAACGAGCCAGAGGCAAAAGAGGGCGAGGAAAAAGAAGAGCCAAAGCCCATAAATAACACATATCCCCTATGGATGAAAAAGCCCTCGGATTGCACAGATGAGGAGTACAAAGAGTTCTATACAAGCACATTTATGGACTTTAACGAGCCGTTGTTCTGGATTCATCTTAATGTTGACTATCCGTTCAACCTAAAGGGCATACTTTATTTCCCGAAAATCAATCACGAATTTTCAGGCATTGAGGGGCAGATAAAGCTGTTCAATAACCAGGTATTTGTTGCAGACAATGTTAAGGAGGTTATTCCCGAATTTCTGATGCTCCTAAAGGGAGTTATCGACTGCCCCGAATTGCCGCTTAATGTATCACGAAGCTTTTTGCAGAATGACGGGTATGTTAAAAAAATATCCTCACACATCACGAAAAAGGTTGCGGACAAGCTTGTCAGTCTTTATACCAACGATACAGATAACTACAAGAAGTATTGGGAGGATATAAATATATTCGTCAAGTACGGCTGTATTCGTGACGATAAGTTCTACGGCAAGGTTAAGGACGCTTTGATTTACAAGTGTCTTGACGGTGAGTATAAAACCTTGACAGAGCTCACAGCCGGCAAGGAGAAAACGGATATTTATTATGTTTCCGATGAAAAGCAGCAGTCGCAGTATATAAATATGTTCAAAGAACAAAATCTTGATGCGGTACTGCTCCCCACAATGATGGATACGCACTTTATTTCGTTTATCGAGATGAAAGAGCCGAATGTGAAGTTCAAGCGAATTGACTCGGCTATAACAGAGATTGCCGATGATGCCGAAAACAGTGAGAATAACGACGCATTAATTGAGATGTTTAAAACGGAATTGAATGATGATTCGCTTAAATTCGAGGTGCAGTCGCTTAAAAATAATTCTGTTCCTGCCGTTATTCTGTTGAGTGAGGAATCACGCCGTATGCAAGAGATGTATAAAAGCTACGGTCAGCAGTTCGCAGGTATGGCGAATATGTTCCATGATGAGTTCACGCTCGTTATTAATTCCAATAATGAGCTTATCAAGAAGCTGCCAAGCCTTGATGATGAAACAAAGTCGCTTGCAATTAATCATATTTATGACCTTGCAAAGATTTCGCACAGCCCATTGAATGCAGAGCAGATGAGCAAGTTCGTCGCCCGCTCAAATGAGCTGTTGATGAGAATTATATAAAAATTCATATCCCACATACGGGATGCAAAAAAATAGTGCAGAATGTTTGATGGCATATGAGGGTGTTACATTAAGCAACACCCTCTTTTTGGTAGGCTGAATGAATTTAGATGCAGAATTCGCGAAACGAAGTAAAATGCGGATTTATACGCATTTTACCTTGCCCGACGGCGTACGCGGGTACTCCGAGGGTGAGTT
>JAXJPK010000191.1:0-11167 GCA_036311705.1 Clostridia bacterium | reverse complement strand
TGGCAGTTGTATTCGGTGCGGCAAATGCTTACCTTGGTCTAAAGGTAGGTATGACGGTTTCAGCGTCAATCCCTGCGGCGGTTATCGCAATGGGTGTTATAAGAGTTGTGTTGCGTCGTAACTCAATTCTTGAAAGTAATATTGTGCAGACAATCGGCTCTGCAGGTGAATCAGTTGCGGCAGGTGCTATATTCACCTTGCCTGCGTTGTTCCTGTGGGCGTCAGAGGGAAAAATGGATAAGCCCGGGATTGCCGAGATAACAATGATTGCACTTATAGGCGGTCTTTTGGGCGTGTTCTTTATGATTCCGCTTCGTAATGCACTTATTGTTAAGGAACACGGCATTTTGCCTTACCCGGAGGGTACAGCCTGTGCGGAGGTCTTACTTGCAGGCGAAGAGGGCGGTGCAAGTGCATCAACCGTATTTGCGGGTATGGGACTTGCGGCATTGTTCAAGTTTGTGATTGACGGCTTAAAGCTTGTTGCAGGCGAGGTTTCAGCTCATGTTAAGGGCTTTGCGGGTGAAATAGGTACGCAGATATATCCGGCTGTAATGAGTGTCGGATACATATGCGGTCCGAGAATTTCGTCATATATGTTTGCAGGCAGTGTGCTAAGCTGGCTCGTTTTAATTCCGCTTATAGTTTTGTTTGGCAGTGATACAATCCTAAACCCGGGTACAGTTTCAATCGGTGAAATATATGCCAACGGTGGTGCAGGTGCTATTTGGGGAACATATATAAGATACATCGGTGCAGGTGCTTTGGCGGCAGGCGGTATAATAAGTCTTGTTAAATCGTTGCCGATGATTATTAAAACCTTTGGCGGTGCGGTTAAGGGTGTTAAAGAAGCAGGCTCGATGTCTAATGCTCGTACAGAGAGAAACATAAATATGAAAATCGTTATAGCAGCTATATTGGTTTTAACTATTCTTGTGTGGCTGCTGCCCGTTATCCCCGTATCGCTTATCGGTGCATTTATAATAGTTGTGTTCGGATTTTTCTTTGCGGCTGTTTCGTCAAGAATGGTCGGTCTTGTAGGCAGCAGTAACAACCCTGTTTCGGGTATGGCTATTGCAACGGTGCTTATTGCTACAATCATCCTGAAGGTTACGGGTGCAGGCGGTGTTGCTGGTATGAGCAGCGCTATTGCAATCGGCTCTGTTATATGTATAATTGCGGCAGTTGCAGGTGATACATCGCAGGACTTGAAAACAGGCTTTATATTGGGTGCAACTCCCAAGAAACAGCAGATTGGCGAGATTTTGGGCGTTACGGCTGCAGCATTTGCTATCGGCGGAACCTTGTACTTGCTCGATACTGCGTTTGGTTTTGGCGAAAACGGTCTTGCGGCACCGCAGGCTACACTGATGAAGCTTATTATTGAGGGCGTTATGGGCGGTAACTTGCCCTGGGCACTTGTATTTACGGGCATATTTATTGCTGTTGCGGTAGAGCTAATCGGAATACCTGTATTGCCCTTTGCAATAGGCGTATATTTGCCTATCCAGCTCAATGCTTGTATTATGGTCGGCGGTATAATTCGCTTGATATTCGACAAGATGAAGCGTAGCAAAGAAGAAAAGGACGCTATTGTTAATGATGGTATCCTGTTCTGCTCGGGTATGATTGCAGGCGAGGGCCTGGCAGGTATCTTGCTTGCTGTATTTGCCGTGCTGGGTTGGGACAAAGCAATAGACTTGTCGGCAATGTTGGGAATATCTGCACCTGTTGCAAATATTGGCGGATTGATACTATTTGCCGTAATTATATTGACAGTCTTTAAGTTTACCGTTTGGAAAAAAAGAAATTAATCACTATGAAAAAGAAACCGCAAATATCGGAGAATTATCTTGAAAAGAAGCCTGCGAAAACGGCAGGACTTGGCTGGTCGGTTGATGAGGACGGTGCGGTAACGCTTGAATTGGAAAATACGGGTGTTATGAACAGAATTGCACAGAAGCTTATTGGTAAACCGAAAATCAGCTATATTCATCTTGATAAAATGGGCAACTTTATATGGCCCATCATAGACGGAGAAAAAACAATTTCAGAAATAGGAGCCGAGGTGCATAAGCATTTCGGAGATGATGCAGAGCCGCTTTATGAGCGGCTTGCTCAATACTTCAAAATTCTTGAAAACTACGGGTTTATTGAATTTTGTTAGCATAACATCAATGCGGCGAAAGCTATCGGAGGAATAAAATGAAAAAGGTTTTAAAAATACTCGAATTTGATAAAATCCTTGAAAAAATGCAGGGATATACCGAATCGGAGTTTGTCAAAAAACGAATATATAAGCTTGAGCCGCTGACGGATATAGATGATGTTAAAAAGGCACAGAGGGAAACAACGGAGGCTATGTCCACGCTGTTAAAGCTTGGGAATATACCTGTTAATATGTCGGTTAAGGATGTTCGCGGAAGTGTTAAAAGAGCTGAGCAGGGCGGAACGCTTTCTGCTCGTGAATTGATGGATATATCCCGAGTTTTGTATGTCGCAAGACGGGTTAAGGCATACCTTTCGGAGGCTTCTGCAGAATGTACGATTTTGCATGGGCTGCAAGAGCGGCTTATGACGGCGAATGATTTGGAAAAGCGTATAAATACGGCGATAATTTCAGAGGCGGAGATTTCAGATGATGCCTCCTCCGAGCTTTCGTCAATTCGCCGTAAGATGAAAAATCTTAACGGCAAAATTAAGGATACGCTTAATTCTATGATTCACAGCACCCATTATAAAAAGTTTTTGCAGGACCCCATTGTCACTATGCGGCTTGACAGATATGTAATTCCTGTTAGGGCGGAATATAAATCCGAAGTCCCCGGAATTGTTCACGATACATCTGCAACGGGGCAAACCTTGTTTATTGAGCCTATGAGTGTTGTTAATGCCAACAATGAAATCAGGGATTTAAAAAATAAGGAACAGCGAGAGATAGACCGCATACTTACAGAATTGTCGTCCGAGGTTGTTCTGAATTCGCACGAGATTTTTGTTGATGTTCCGATTGTTACGGAGCTTGATTTTATCTTTGCAAAGGGTAAGCTTTCACTTGACACAGACGGCACAGAGCCGATTTTAAACTGTGACGGAATAATCAACTTCAAGCGTGCAAGGCATCCCTTGATTGATAAAGATAAAGTGGTTGCGAATGACATTAAATTTGGCAATGAGACCGATACACTTGTTGTTACGGGACCGAATACGGGCGGTAAGACAGTTACTCTTAAAACGGTTGGACTGCTGTCTGTGATGGCGGCATCAGGATTACACATACCTGCGGGCGAGGGCTCGCAAGCGGCTGTATTTTCAAAGATATATGCCGATATTGGTGATGAGCAGTCTATCGAGCAGAGCTTATCGACTTTTTCATCGCATATGGTTAATATAGTAAAAATTCTCCGTAATGTCGATAACAGAACGCTTGCACTTTTTGATGAGCTTGGT
Organism: Clostridia bacterium; assembly: GCA_036311705.1. GTDB lineage: Bacteria > Bacillota > Clostridia > UBA1381 > UBA1381 > Ornithomonoglobus. The sequence continues at coordinate 7,717 of JAXJPK010000191.1, read as the reverse complement.
GCAGGAACAGACCCTACAGAGGGTGCGGCTTTGGCTATTGCTATATTGGAATATCTGCGTTCAAAGGGTGTAAAAACTTTGGCGACAACTCATTATAGCGAACTGAAGCTTTTTGCATTGACTACGGACGGCGTTTTAAACGCATCGTGTGAATTTGATGTCAAAACATTACAGCCGACCTATAAGCTTTTGATAGGCGTACCCGGTAAGTCAAATGCATTTGCTATTTCCCGTAGACTTGGATTGAGCGAAAGCATCATAGGTCGTGCAAACGATATTCTTTCTGACGAGGATATTCGATTTGAGGATGTTATAACCGACCTTGAACAAGCGAGAGCATCGGCAAGGCGAGATGCAGAGGAAAACGAGAGAATGAAAAAACAGCTCAAAGAGCTGAAAGAGCAGGTTGATTCCGAGAGGGAAAGGCTCAAAAAGAATAAGTCAAGGATACTTGATGAGGCACACCGAGAGGCGAAAATAATCGTTATGGACGCTAAAAGCGAAGCGAACGAGATAATTCGTGACCTTGAAAAGATGCGTCAAGCGGGTGTGAAGGCAGGTAATATCGAAAACAAAACGAAAAAGGTTCGTGAAACTCTTAAAAAGCGAGAGGACAGCATAGACGAGAAAATGAAACGGGCGGCAAAGCCGAAGGAAAGATTTGTCGAGCCGCCTAAAAACCTTAAGCCCGGCGAGAGTGTGAAAATAATAGACCTTGACCAAGAGGCTGTCGTTTTAAAGGCTCCCGATAAATCGGGCAATGTACGGGTTGAGGCAGGAATAATAAAAATGGATGTCCATATCACTAATCTCCGCCGTGTTGATAAATCAGAGGAACAAAAGGCTATGGCACAGAAATATGTACCGCCGATGCGTTCGTTTGAGTCAAAGGCTAAAACCGCAACAACCGAGCTTGATATAAGAGGGCAGTATCCCGATGAGGGTTGGCAGAATACAGAGAAGTTTCTTGATGATTGCTACTTGGCGGGGATTTCACCTGTCAGGGTAGTTCATGGAAAGGGAACGGGAGTTTTAAAAAAGCATATACGAGAAATGTTAAGAAAACACAGGTATGTCAAATCTTATAGACCCGGCATATTCGGCGAGGGCGAGGACGGCGTAACGGTTGTTGAATTAAAGTGATGGAGTGTTTGATATATGGCAAAGAAAAAAGCGGCAGTAACAAACGCAATGCGTATGCTGAAGGCTCAAAAGGTAGAGTTTCGTGAGATTGAATATGAAACGGACGAAGTCGGAGCGGCTTTTGGCGAGAAAATTGCAAGGCTAACGGGCATACCGCCTGAAATGTCGTTTAAAACTCTTGTTGCAAAGGGTGATAAATCGGGAATTATCGTTTGTTGCATCCCTGTTATGTGCGAGGTTGACCTAAAAAAGCTTGCAAAGGTTTCTAAAAATAAAAAGGTCGAAATGATTCATGTTAAGGAGCTGTTGGAGCTTACGGGTTATGCAAGAGGCAGTGTGTCGCCTATAGGTATGAAAAAACAGTATCCGACATATGTTGATATTTCCGCAAAAAGCCTTGATGAAATGGCTATAAGCGGAGGAAGGTGCGGTGTTACGCTGATTTTAACGCCCAACGATTTGGAAAAGACAATTAAATGCAAATTTGAAGATATAAAGGAGTGTTGATTTTATGAGTATTTTTAAGGCGGCAAACATACTTCTGCCAAAGAATGTAGATTTTTCAAAATGGAGTGTGGTAGCGTGTGACCAGTATTCCTCCGAGCCTGAATATTGGGCAAAAGCGGCAGAGATAGCAAAAGACAGCCCCAGTACGCTCAATATCATTTATCCCGAGGCATACTTAAATGAGGCTGACGGAGATAAAAGAATTAAAAATATCAACGAAACAATGCAGAGCTATATCGACAGCGGTATTTTTAAGGAATATAAGGATAGTATGATATATGTCGAGAGAACTCAAAAGAACGGCAAAATCCGCAGGGGTATTATGGGTTGTATCGACCTTGAGGCGTATGATTATTCTGTCGGCTCAACCTCGCCCGTTCGTGCAACGGAGGGGACGATAATTTCAAGAATACCGCCAAGACAGAGAATTAGACGGAATGCACCGTTGGAGCTGCCGCATATTCTTATGCTTGTTGACGATAGGGGAAAGGAAGTAATAGAGCCTATTGCAAAGAAATCGGATAAGCTTGAAGTGTTGTATGATTTCGACTTAATGCAGGGAGGCGGACACATAAAGGGTATGTTGCTTGATGAGGACTCAAAGGCAGCTGTCCTTGCGGCTTGCGAACGATTTGAGGATAAAGAGGCGTTTGAAACGAAGTACGGCGTAGAGAATAAGAGTGTTCTTGCAATCGCTGTTGGCGACGGTAACCATTCGCTTGCAACCGCAAAATCGTGCTGGGAGGAACTGAAAAAGACGCTTTCTCCCGAGGAGAGAGAAAATCACCCTGCAAGATATGCATTGGCAGAGCTCGAGAATTTGCATGATGATGCACTTGAGTTTGAGCCTATACACAGAGTTGTTTTCGGGGTTGACCCCGACGATGTTAAATCAGCTTTAAAAGCGTACTATCCGCAAGCAACCGAGGTTGATAATGGCGGACAGAAAATCGTTATAACAAATCAGGGCAATGAATCTGTAGTGTACATAAAGGATGCACCTTGCAATTTGGCTGTCGGAACATTCCAGAGGTTTATGGATGAATACCTAAAGAATAACGGCGGCGAGATTGACTATATTCATGGTGCAGATGTTGTGAGAAATCTCACAAAAGAAGCCGAAACTATCGGATTTATATTTGACGGGATGGAGAAAAACGACTTGTTTACAACCGTTATAAAGGATGGTGCATTGCCGAGAAAGACATTCTCAATGGGTGAAGCATATGACAAGCGATTCTATCTTGAGGCAAAGAGAATAAAGTAATTATTGCATATATTCCTTTTACCGGGCATATTCTCTATTATGATATGTAAAAGGAGCTTGATATGCTGTACATAACCCCTGCGCTTATAATGATTATCATAATAACCGCACTTGCAAGAAAGAAAACGGTTTATAATGATTTCATAGACGGTGCACAAAGCGGAATGAAGCTTTTAGCGGATATATTTCCGCCATTAGTTGCGATGCTCGTTGCGACATCAATGCTAAAAGCATCGGGGGCATTGGATATTCTGTTGGAATTTCTTGCACCGATAACGGAACGGGTAAAATTGCCGAGTGAGGTTATGCCGCTTGTTATCGTTCGCCCTGTATCGGGAAGCGGAGCAATCGGCGTGCTTTCGGGGATTTTAAATGAATATGGTGCTGACTCTATAATTGGGCGTATGGCGTCGGTTATCTGCGGAAGTACGGAAACGACATTTTATTGCCTTGCGGTGTATTTTGCAAAAACGAGGGTTAAGTCGGCAAATCGTGCCATTGGTGCAGCAGTAGTAGGGGATATAGCGGGCATTGCTGGAACAGTGATAGCTTTAAGAATATTAGGACTGTAAAAGTCAACTGACTTTTACAGTTTTTTGTGATAAAACTACATTTTTAAAATATTGTGAAAATTGTAGTCTTATTATAATTTATTAGCCGAAATTAATACTATTTTATTGGAATATATGAAAAATGGTGATATAATTAGGTTGTAAAACAATAATGAGAGAGGAAAAACTGAATATGATTGAAATAGATATAAACAAAAACAGATGCAAGGGCTGCGGACTATGCACTGATGTCTGTCCTAAAGGGATTTTAAGTATTAATGCAAATATTGACACGCCTTATGGCAAAGGCTGTGCCGAAGCTTTGGGAGATTGTGTGGGCTGTGCCTGCTGTGCGTTGGTATGCCCAGATATAGCAATAAAGATTGTAGAAAGGAGCTAATGGTCGCAATTATGAAACAGTTAATGAAAGGAAATGAAGCGTTAGCGGAGGCGGCAATCCGCTCTGGAATGAAATGTTTTTTCGGCTATCCAATAACGCCGCAAACGGAAATTTCGGCATATCTTGCAAAGAATATGCCAAAGAATGGCGGGGTGTTTCTCCAAGCCGAGAGCGAAGTCAGTGCAATAAATATGGTGTATGGTGCAGCGGGGGCAGGGGCTCGTGTTATGACGAGTTCATCAGGACCGGGATTAAGCCTTAAACAAGAGGGGATAAGCTATATTGCCGCCGCAGATTTGCCTTGTGTTATAGTAAATGTAATGCGTGCAGCACCGGGACTGGGCGGTATTCAAGCATCTCAGGCAGATTATTTCCAAGCGGTTAAAGGCGGAGGGCACGGCGATTATCACCTTATAGTCCTTGCTCCTGCGAGTGTGCAGGAAATGGCTGAAATGACTGTTACGGCGTTCAATCTTGCAGATGAATGGAGAATCCCTGTTATGATTTTAACAGACGGTGTTGTCGGTCAGATGATGGAATCGGTGGATTTTGATAGATTGCCCAAGGTCAAGGAGTATAAAAAGCCATGGGCGGCCTGCGGAAAAAACGGCAGAAAGCATCATAATATAATAAATACACTCTATCTTGAACCCGAGGAGCTTGAAGGGGTTATACTGGAGCGTGAGGAGAAATATCGCAGGATTGAAAGTGAATTGCAGGCGTGGGAGGAATTCGATACGGACGGAGCTGAAGTATTTGTCGTTGCATACGGAATTTCGGCAAGGATTGCCCGTTCGGCTGTAAAGCGTGCAAGGCAAGAGGGGATTGCGGTCGGATTGATTCGTCCCAAAACTCTATATCCGTTCCCGAAAGCTGCCTTTAATCGTGATATGAAAACAGTTCTCTGTGTCGAAATGAGCAGGGGACAAATGCTTGAGGATGTAAAGCTGACAGTTGGCGACAAAGCAAAAGTCGAGTTTTATGGCAGAGCAGGCGGAATGCTCGTTGACGAGGATGAGATATTAGTTCATATAAGGAGGTGTGCAGATGAAAACAATATTTGATAAACCCAAATCAATATCGGATAATACATTCCACTATTGCCCGGGCTGTGGTCATGGAGTTGCCCATAGGCTTGTGGGTGAGGTGATTGATGAACTTGAGATAGAGGATAAAACGGTAGCCGTTGTGCCTGTCGGCTGTGCCGTAATGGCATATGATTATTTTAACTGTGATGTTCACGAGGCGGCACATGGCAGAGCACCGTCTGTTGCAACGGGCATTAAACGATGCACACCCGATAGTATTGTGCTTTCGTATCAGGGCGACGGCGACCTTGCGGCGATAGGTACTGCCGAAACCATTCATGCAGCGGCACGAGGTGAGGCGATAACTGTTATATTCATTAACAATACCGTCTATGGAATGACGGGCGGACAAATGGCACCTACAACACTGCCCGGTCAGGTTACCCAGACAACGCCGTTTGGGCGGGACCCATACACACAAGGGTATCCTTTAAAAATGTGTGAAATCCTTTCACAGGTTGAAGGCGTGTCATATATCGAAAGATGTGCATTAGACAAGCCTGCAAATATCAGGGCGGCAAAGAAAGCAATAAAAAAAGCGTTTGAATACCAAATACAGTATGGTGCGTATTCGTTTGTAGAGCTATTGAGTGCTTGCCCGACAAACTGGAAAATGTCACCTAAGGATGCAGTTAAACGAGTGGGAAGCGAGATGACGGAGTATTATCCGTTGGGCGTGTTTCTCGACAAATTCTCGGATTGACATTGAAAGGAGTAGAAAATGGAATATAAGATTCTGATTTCGGGATTTGGAGGTCAAGGCATTCTGTTTCTTGGTAAGGTTATTGCACAGGCGGCAATGTATTCGGGACTTGAAGCGTCGTGGCTGCCGTCATACGGACCCGAGATGCGAGGCGGAACGGCTAACTGCCGTGTGGTTATATCAGACGAGGAAATAAGCTCGCCTGCGTTTAACCGTGCAGATGCGGTCATTGCCATGAATTTGCCGTCACTGCGTAGGTTTGCAAGTGTTGCGGATGAACTGATAATTACGGATGCAAAATATGAATCAGACGGAACATCAAATGCAAGGACTGTAGGGATAGATACAGCTAAAGCATATAGGGGTGAGGAGTTTGAAAACCTTGTTAATATGCTTATGCTCGGTGCATTCTCAAATGTTACGGATATAATCCCATTTGATAAGATATGCCAAAGCATTAAAACAGTTGCCGGAGAGCTGTATGCAAAAAAGGATATTGCGGCGGCAGAGTATGGGAGAATGATAAAAGCATAGCGGAAACTTATGTGACCCCAAAAAGTCAGACTTTTTTAGCGTAGTAGTTTTAATGACTGCTACGCTATTTTTTGCATCCCCTTTTATTGGCTTTTTACGATAAATAATGAATAATCTGTCCGATTGTGAATATAGATAGACTGAAAAAGCAATTTCAAGGAGGAAGCGAAATGGAAGAAACGAATATTTATCGTGATATAGCTATGCGTAATAATGGTGATGTTTATATCGGTGTTGTTGGACCTGTGAGAACAGGCAAATCTACATTTATAAAAAAGTTTATGGATACACTTGTTATTCCGAATATGACAAATGTCTATCAAGCCGAGCGAACGAGGGATGAGCTACCTCAATCTGCAGGCGGCAAAACGATTATGACAACCGAGCCGAAATTTATTCCAAACGAGGCAATAGAGATTGCCCCCGGGGATAACGCAAGTATGCGTGTAAGAATGATAGATTGTGTGGGATACATTGTTGATGAATCCTTGGGATATCAGGAGGACGGCGAGGCGAGAATGGTTAACACCCCCTGGTTTGACCATCCGATCCCGTTTAATGATGCGGCAGAACTGGGAACGAAAAAAGTCATATGCGAACATTCAACAATAGGACTTGTGGTGACAACAGACGGTTCATTTTCCGAGATTCCCCGCAAATCGTATGTAAATGCCGAAAGTCGGGTTATTGCGGAGCTCAAAGCAATAAATAAACCGTTTATTGTGCTGCTTAATTCTGCCGTTCCGCAATCGGCTGAGGCGAAACGGATTGCCAAGGAGATTGAAACGGCATATGATGTGACGGTTATGCCGGTAAACTGTGCCGAGCTTAACGCAGGGGACATAAATAATATAATAAATAAGATACTTATGGAGTTCCCGTTAAGCGAAGTCGAAATAAAAATTCCTTGCTGGCTTAAGCGGCTCGATTCTGAACACGAATTATTAAAATCTGTATATGATACGGTAAGAACGGCGGTAGCGGATGCGATAAATATCAGGGATATTGACTGTGTGTGCAAAAAACTTAATACCCCCGACTTTGTAAAGAAAGCGTATGCAGAAAACATTGATTTAGGCAGCGGCAAGGCAGAGCTTGAGCTTGAGCTTGCAGACGGAATGTTCTACAGCGTATTGAGCGAATGTTCGGGGACAGATATTAAAGATGATGAGATGCTTTTAACGCATCTGTCCGAGCTGGCAGAGATAAAACATGAGTATGAGCGAATAAAGGATGCACTCGAAGCTGTTCGAACAACGGGTTACGGAATAGTGTCCCCAAGCAGCGAAGAAATGGTACTTGAAGAGCCAAAAATTATTAAACAGGGAGGACGATACGGAATTAAGCTAAAAGCTTGTGCACCATCAATACATATAATGTGTAACAAACCCAAGTTCTTAAAAACCGCATAAAATGGGGGTTTTAAAAAGTCACAGACTGGTTAGGTCTGTGATTTTTTGCTATATTGTATACAAATTTTCACTAAAAAGAGTTTTACTCATTTAAGAAAAAATTATCGTAATT
>JAXJPK010000190.1:0-2849 GCA_036311705.1 Clostridia bacterium | reverse complement strand
TATATATTCTCTTGTTTCCACAAATGGCTGGATTACATCCAGATAAAGTCCCAATATGCAGAGAATCAATATCGGGAAGCCGATTCTGCAGCATAAAAATATATCTGTACCACTAAGCTCCATTATTTCATCAACTCACAAAGTCTTGCACACATAACGGCAACCTCTGCTCGTGTTGCGTTTCCTTTCGGATTTACATTGCCTTCCGAGCCTTGTATAATTCCTGCCTTTACCATAGACGCCATCGGAGCTGCTGCATAATCCGAAATGTTGTCTTTATCCGCAAATGCGTCAAGCACAGTGTAATCCTCTGTTTCTTCAATATATCCTTTTGCGAGGAAAGCACGATATGCAAGTGTTATTAAATCTTGTCGTGTAATGCTGTCCTCCGGCATAAAGTTTGCACCGTCACCGCTTGCAATACCGGCTGCCTTTGCACTTCCGACAGCATTATAATAGTATGCACTCTCAGGCACATCAGCAAAGTTTTCTGTAAACTCATTGTCTACCGACAACATTCTTGTAAGTATAAGAATGAAATCACCGCGTTTAATGTTATTTGCAGGGGCAAATTCCGTTTCGCTTACGCCGCTGATGATTCCTTTGGCTTTTAAGGCATAGATTGAATCCTTTGCCCATGCGTGATTTTCAAGGTCGGTAAAGGTTTCGGTCTTTTCGGGGGTTGTCGGAGTGGTCGGATAAATCGCTCCGCCGCCTGTGCTTCCTCCGGTCGAACCACCGGAGGATGAACCGCCGCCTCCACCGGCTCCGCCACCGCCGCCGCCACCGCCACCGGTTGTGGTATCAGCGTCGGTTTTAGCGTTTGCGGTATCGGAAAAATCACCTGTGCCATTGGAATTTTTGGCGGCAATCTGTACATAGTAGGTGGTATTTGCCAAAAGACCTGTGATATCAGCGCTTGTTGTGTCAGCCTTATCTATATCCTTTGTGTTTGAAAGATTTGTGCTGCTTGTTCCATATTTAATTGTATAGCCTGTTACATCTGCGTCACCGGCTTTATTCCATTTAACGGTTATTTTTTTATTTCCTCCCGTTACGGTCGGTTTTGACATTTTCGCAGGCTTTGACGATATTTCGCCTGTACCGAGAATAGCCGCATCATCTTCGTTTACATATCCGTCACGATTGAAATCAGCCGCTATACTGTAATCTTTTGCAGAAATAATCTCGTCAATTTTTGTTTTATCGGCTTCATCTATTTTCCCGTCATTATTGACATCACCCGGAATAAAATCCGCATTCGTAAGTTCCAGCGGCTTATCAAAGGTTACCCCCGTTTTCTTATAGGGGATATAACCGCTGCCGGATATTTCGACGGTATATGTGTCATTTTTTAAAACGGCATTTTCGACTGTAAAGGACGCAGTCGTTCCGCTGCCCCGGTATTCATCGGACAGTTTGGTTTTAATAACATTTTTTGTTCTTTCATTGGTTATGGAAAGAGTAACAACTCCGTCTGCATTTCCTGCATTAAAATTCGGAACCTTATCCATAGTCAGCTTGACCGAAGCGTTTGTGCTTTCGTTTGTGCTTTCAATAGCCGTTACCGATAAAGCCGTGTTATCTAAAGCCGCTGTTTTTTTGCCTTCAACGGTAAGGAATGTATGCTCCTTGTCAAGCGTAACCGTAACGCTTTTGCCGGCTTCACCGTTAAATGTAATGATAAACAGCTCTGTTTCATCATCAGCCTTTATCGGTGTACTGCTGATAAATCCCGCTGAAAAGCCGTTTTTGGCATTAGCTTCCGCACGGTCGGTAGCTACCCGGAAATCTCCTGTGCTGTAATCGTCCGAGCCTTTTAAAAAGTCAACGGATTTATAATTCAAGTCACCGCTGAATGTAAACGCTGCATTTGCCTCCGATATATCTCCCGCAGCTCCTTTTACACTCACTTTGATTTTTGCTTCACCGGAAAGCGTTGTCAAATCAGTTTCGGTGACATCGGTAAGTATCACCTCAATTTTGTCTGCGTCTGCCGCAAAGACAGGCATTGCAGAAAGTGCAAGACATACAGCAACCGCTAACGCTCCCGCCTTCTGCATAGGTTTGAATTTCATAACTTATGTACCTCCTGTTTGTTTCTTGAAAAATATATGTAATATATTTTTACCTTAATAAATTTCCGACACATTTATATTTGTCGTAAGAACGGAATAAATAAATTCAAGCTGCATCTGCGTGTTTTCAGTATCCTCCCATACGACATAGTCAAGAACTGCCGATATAAAAAGATACACAAGCGGCTTTAATTCCTGTGTGCTGCATTGCAACCGCAAAGCAAGCATCTCAACATACTTATCGTAAATGATATTTAAGTCTTGCCCTTTGCCTCGTATCTTTCCACCGTAAACAGGACTTGCCGCCATTTGATAAATAAACCGCAGTTCGTTTTTGTGCTTGTTTATTTCCGAAAGGCATTCATCGAAAAACTTACGCAAATTCTTCATATTTGAAAACACATAAGAAAATATTTTATCAACGACCTTTCTTAGTCCGTATTCAGCAGCTTCGCAGATTAAATCCTGCTTATTGCTAAACCAGTAATAAATACTGCCCTGTGCAATTCCCGTACCTTTGCAAAGCTCCCTTATTGTAATATTTTCAAGTCCATGCTTTACAAGGTAATTGAATGTACTGTCTAAAATCCCTTCTTCGTCAATCTGATATGTCGCAGCTTTCATATTTCATCATCTCCTTTGCTTGCAAAAACGCACGGTTTAATTTATAGCAAAAAAATTTGCCTGCAACATAATCGAAATTATGCAGTAAAGGCATTACCACATAATCGAAATTATGTGGTGAAAAAGTTTCAAGTACATATAATATAT
>JAXJPK010000189.1:0-7307 GCA_036311705.1 Clostridia bacterium | reverse complement strand
TGCCAATACCATCAATAAAGATACTAATTTTAACTTTCTCATTTTAAAAATCCTCCTGTATTTTGGGTATTTTCCCCCCTTCATCTATATATAACGTTTCGTATTTGTTTTTTTGTTATTATTTTAAAAAATAAAAAGCTCTGGAAGTATATAACCAAAGCTTTTTAATATATGTAAAGCAAAATTGTATTATTTTTCATTAATTTTAAACATTACTTTGCAGGATTGTTATATGAAATTGCACGCTTGCTATCACCAATACCCTGTGTTGTAGGGTCTACCACTGCATTATATATACTCACAGCAATAAGGCTAAGTATATAAGGATTTGACAATGCCTGTTTAAAAATATCAAGCAAGCTACCCCAAGTTGTAATATCTTTTGCTGTAATTCCTAAATATGCAAATATAGGTGACATAACAGATATTACAAGTTGTACATAAAATACAGGGTTTTTAAAACGCACTTTCCAATTAATCATTTTTGTCCTCCATTTCCAATCTTTTCAAACGATTGTCATTTGATTTTGTTTCCTGTTCCACTATTGTCATACGTTCAACGAGATTATTATGAGCCTCTACCTTTTTTTCAAGTTGCTCAATCCTATAAAGAGTTTTATCATTTGATTTCATAACACCCATCATAGAACCAATAACTGTTCCTAACACAGAAATAACAGAAACTATTATCGTGCTGTCTAATTCAATCATTTCCGATTATCACCTCCATTTTTCTTAATACAATTCCGCATATTCTTATAAATAAAGATACCTTGTTTTATTCAAATGTAAACATCCAATGCTTATTTAACAAAAAAACATATATTTTTCGTTATATATTTTTAGAAGGTGATTTTAAAAAATACAGCTAAGCGGCTATAATTATACTAACAGATGCTTATGAAAGTGTGCCGTACAGTGAAAATGCCGCAGTTTAAGAGCTGTGGCATTTTGCATTAGCGAGGTGCTTACTATGAGCAAGTATCTACAAGTGACAGTTAGCACAAATCAAAAAATTAAAAGTATTGACCTCGAAAGTGTTAAAAAACCTTTTGAGGTCTTTTTTTATATCGGCTGTTATTATATTCGTGCTCCTCCAACTCCGATTTAGATTTTAATAATTAATCTAATCGGAGGTAAAAGATGAAGAAACTAAACTTAAAAAACGAATATTATTGGATAACAAAAGATGAATACATAGAAATTCCCGACGCTGTCGCAGAGATTTTCACGGACTTTGCAAAGGCAGAACACAGATACTTGGAAAAGGTGCGTTATCATAAAGCATTTTACTCTCTTGACGGTGGTAACGGAATTGAAAAGGACATTATCTTTGTTTCGCAGTTGCCGGACGAACTGTATGAGAAGAAATTAAGTCAAGCGGAACTGTATGCAGCTATCAGCCAATTACCCGAAACACAGGCGAAACGCATCTATGCTCATTATTTTCAAAATTTGACTTATTCAGAAATAGCAAAATCTGATGGTGTAGATGAAAGTGCAGTAAGGCATTCTGTAAAGCGTGGTTTAAGACAAATCGAAAAAATATTAAATTTTTTTTGATTTACCCCGTCCGCTTTTGACCATTTTTTCTGCATACTTATAGAAGGACTAATTTTGTACAGTCAATTTACGGCTGTGAGCAAATAGTAAAAATCCTTTTAAAATAATTTATTTTTCGTACCTTGATAAAGAAAGCACGCAAGATAACGGCGATGCAGTATAACAGCAAAACGGGAACATTCCGTTGCAAACGAGCCACATAGCAGGTACGCCAAGACTCCACTTTGGACGAGCGATAAATACGATGCTATAATATAGAGTGCTACTCTGTGGGCAAAGACTTTGTAACGGCATAATGATACTTCCGCATAGTCATAGTCCGAGCGTTAAAAGCGTCGCAGGCATTGAGTGCGGTTTCGGCGGAGCCGGAAAGGTGGAACTCCTATGGAGCAGTTTCGCAAACTGCCTCCCGTAATGCTTCAAATTTTTAATATCAGACATTAAAAGATTAGATGTTTGATATGTTTAGTCTTTTAATTTGTGATATTAAATCACAAATATATACAATCACACTACATCTGCAACTGATATGTAGTGCAGCCATAAGGAGGATTTTTTTATGAACACTTTATACGAACAGAACAATATAAGTATTTCTCACTCTGAATTGGTAGATATAAATGATGTAAATGTAAACAAGGAGCTTTCAAAGGCTGAACGCATTACAGAATTTGTACGACAGATTAAAAACCCTTACCGCTTCAAGTGCGGAAATTTTGTAGTACGCACACGCTTTGCAAATAATGGCTTGTCTATGGAAGATTGCTTGCAAAGCATTATATTGTGATTTTTTTGTAAGGTCCGCAAAAATATGTTACCATATTAACGGAAAGAGAATTGAATAAAAAAGCAAATATGAAACTCTTTGATTTTGCGGATATATCGTAAATTTCAAGGAGGATTTATTATGCCAAAATTTAAAGCAGACTTATATTTAAGAAAGTCATACACAGATGACAGAACTGTTGAGAGCGACAGTATTACAAACCAAAGAAAGCTCATTGAGGACTTTGTTGCAAAACACCCCGATATTGAGATAGTACACGAAAGAGTTGATGACGGTTACTCCGGCATTGTTTTTGACCGACCTGCTTTTAAAGAAATGATGCAAGCTATAGGCAACGGCGAAATAAACTGCGTAATTGTTAAAGACCTTTCAAGACTTGGCAGAGAGTACAACGAAACATTCACTTATTTGCGGAGAATATTCCCTCAAATGGGTGTTCGCTTCATTGCCATAACAGATAACATTGATACATTAAATGAAGCTGTAACAGGCGATTTAGCCGTTTCTTTCAAAGGTGTAATCAATGACGAATATTGTAGAGATATTTCTATAAAAGTTCGTTCTGCACTTAATATCAAAAGAGCTAACGGAGAGTTTGTAGGCTCTATCCCTGTTTACGGATATGTTAAAGATGAAAACAATAAAAATCATCTTGTACCCGATGAATATGCAAGCCGTGTAGTACAGGACATATTCAAAATGCGAATTGATGGATATAGCGCTGACAGGATTGCTGGCGAACTTAACAGGCTCGGTATTCACTCCCCAAGAGAATATAAAAAGGCAAAAGGTATGCCTGTACAAAATAACAGCTTTGGTAACAAGCATTGCGGTAAATGGTCAGCGACTACTATTATAAGAATTTTAAAGGACGAAGTTTACACAGGCAAGCTCATACAGGGTAAGCGTGGAACTCCCAACTATAAAATCAAAGAAATCGTTGACCGTAACCCCGATGAAATTTATATTACGGAAAATGCACACGAAGCCATAATAACCGACAGAGATTTTGCTACAGTTCAAAGGTTGATGCAGCTTGACACAAGAATAGCTCCTAAAGAAGAAAGAGTACATATTTTTTCGGGTATGCTTATATGTGGCTGTTGTGGTGCAAGAATGACACGCAAAATTCTCAAATACAAGGACAAACAGTATTTTTACTATTACTGCCCTACAGGAAAGAAAAAAGGCTGTAACGGCGGAAATATGATTAAAGAAGATGATTTAATCGAATGTGTTTTAAATACAATAAAAGGACACATTAAAAATATCGTTGATATGAAATCTTTAATTGAAAGCATCAGCGAAAAAAGAATTAACATCTCCCTTTATAATAAAATATCTGCTCAAATTGAAGAAACAAAGGAACAGCTCAAAAAGACAAATGCCTATAAGTCAACTTTGTATGAAAACTTTATATCCGGCATACTTAATAAAGACGATTATAGAGAACTCAAAAAGAGATACAATGCAGATGCAGAAAAATATGCAACAGCATTATCAGAGTTTCAACAGCAGCTTGATGATTGTGCAAACAATACATCGAAGAAATTACAATGGATTGAACAGTTCCAACGCTTTGAAAACATCACAGAATTAGACAGATGCACAGTAATACATCTTTTATCAAGTATTCATATTTATGATAAAACAAACTTGCAGATTACATTTAATTTTGAAGATGAATATAAAAGCATATTACAGGAACTTACGCAGATACAGCTAAAGGAGGCAATGTGAAATGGCAAGAAAAAGCAGAAAAAATATTATTACTCCCGAAGCTGAAATAAATATTGCTACCTATATCAGAGTGGCAGAATATATTAGACTTTCTGTTGAAGATAAGCATTTTAGAGGTAACTCTATTGAAAACCAAAAACTTATTCTTGACGATTATATATCAAGAAATGCAGATATGAAGCTTGTTGACACTTATACTGACAACGGCTCATCGGGAATGAACTATAACAGACCCGAATTTCAGCGTATGCTTGAAGATATAGAAAACAAAAAAATTGATTGTGTAATCGTTAAAGACCTTTCAAGACTCGGCAGAAACAGCATCGACACAGGTTTTTACATTGAAAGATATTTTATTCAAAAGAAAATCCGTTTTATAGCTGTTAATGACAACTTTGATACTGCCCACCCCGACAGAAACAGCGGTATAATGCTTCATATCAAAAATATTATCAATGAAGCATACGCACTTGATATTGGAAAGAAAATTAAATCACAGGCTCGTCAAGCTATGCGTGATGGTCAATATGTAAGTGCAAGACCAAGATATGGATACCTTAAAGACCCACAGGATTGTCATAAACTCATTGTAAACACAGAGGTTGCTCCTGTAGTGAAAACTATATTTGAGCAATTTGTAGGTGGTATGTCATATAATGAAATCTGCTTGCAGCTAAATGACAAACATATTCCTACTCCAAGTGTATATGGCTTTCAAAAAGGATATATCACTTCTGAAAAGATGGTCGGTAACGGATTGTGGAACACCCGAACACTACAGCAATTATTAAGTCAAGAAATATATACAGGCTGTTTAGTACAAGGTAAAAGCGATACTGTAGGACATCATCAGACAATGATAAAAGATAAAAGCAAATGGATAGTTGTTGAAAATACGCACGAAGCAATTATAAGTAAAGAATTATTCAAACAGGCTCAAGACCGTATGCAACAGCTTAAAAATAACCATTCTGCTTTGGAAAGAACACCATATACCGAGAACATTTGGAAAGGTAAAATCTTTTGCGGAGAATGTGGCAGGGCTTTACACAGACAAAGAGCGACACGCAAGAAAACCTCTGATATATATTTTATATACTGTATCACTAACACAAGATATAAGCGTGGCGGTTGCAACAACACCTGTATTCCCGAAAAAGAATTATTAAGTGCCGTTATTGATACAATAAAAGCACATACTCCTGTTTTGGTAGAGAGAAAAAAACAATGTATATTTTCTTTATCAGACCAAAGAGCATTAACAGAAAAGGCTGCTGAAATCAGAGAGCATAAAGACTATATAAGGCAAAATCAATACTACTTAAACAGTTTATATGAAAGCCTTGTCAATGGCGATATAACCTCTGATGAATATAAAAATATGAGAGATAGTTATTCACTAAAAATAGCTGATGCTACAGAAAAAATTAAGGCTATGGAATTAGAACAAGCGGAACTTGAAAAAACTTCAAAAAGATATTATGATTTGTCCGAAACTGCTAATCAAGCCTTGAAAAATGGTAAGCTGACAAAAGAAATCGTGGATAAGCTCATTGACAAAATTTATGTTTATAAGGGCAGACAAGTTGAAATAGTATTTAATTTTAATGACGAATTACAAAGTGAGGTGGCTGTAAATGTTTGAATATGTAATTGCTTTATATTTAAGACTTTCCATTGATGATAAAAAAGTGGAAAGTATGAGCATTGACTCTCAAAGAGAATTATTGCGTAATTACATAAGCAATATGGGCATTGATAATGTCAAAATCGTTGAATACATAGACAACGGCTACAGCGGTACTAACTTTGAAAGACCGGCAGTACAGCAATTACTTGAAGATATACGCACACTAAAGGTAAACTGCATTATTGTAAAGGACTTCTCTCGTTTTGGCAGAAACAGTATTGAGGTTGGATATTTTACACAACAGGTATTTCCTCTCTATAATGTTCGCTTTATATCAGTTAATGACTACTATGATAGTGATGACCACAAAGGCGATACAGGCGGTTTAGAGGTTACAATAAAATATCTTGTTAATGAATATTACAGTAAGGACTTGTCTGTTAAATCAAAAACAGCATTACAGGCTAAAATGAAGCGTGGCGAATTTAAAAGCAAATGCTACTGTTATGGTTACAAAGCTGATGAAAACAGAAATATGGTAATTGATACAGAAGTTGCTGATAATATTAAGCTGATATATGAGCTTGCAAGTATGGGTAAAAACTCAGCCGAAATAATAAAAGAATTGTTTGTGAGAAAAATACCCACTCCGGCACAGTACAAGGCACAGCAAGGCAAAAAATACAATGTACAGGATTGCAAGTATTGGGACAGAACTCAAATATCACGAATACTGACCGATGAGCAATACACAGGGACTTATGTAAAAGGTAAACGCACTACAAGAGAAGTTGGTAGCGGTAGAATGTTACTTAAAGATGAAAGTGAATGGGTGAAAATACCTAATCATCACCCTGCTATAATCAGTAAAGAGCTTTATGACAAAGTACAGGCTACAAGACGAACTATAAACACCACCAAGCGAAATGTGCATATATATCCATTAAAAAGCAAAGTTTTCTGTGGCTGCTGTAATCACGCATTACACTATGCTGCTAAAAAAAGACCTGTTTTTAGATGTTCATATACAACACACGATGAAACAGAGCCTTGTTACAGAATGTCTATATTCGAGGACGAACTAAACGAAGCTGTATTCGCTACTCTTAATAAGCAGATAGAGATTTTGACAAACATTGATAATTTTGATAGTATGGATAAGCTGAATTTACAGACTTCTTATACCATTGAACTTTCACAGCAGATTGAACATTTACAGGAGGAAAAGCAGACTTTATATGAGCGTATGCTGATGCAGGAAATATCAACTGAAGAATATAAGCAGTTAAAGGAAGCCTGTGAGCGTAAAATACGAGATTATAAAGCACAACTTGATAGAAGTGCAAAAAATATAGAATACAGCAAGCAGAGCCTAAACTCACAGCAACAGCTTTTAAAGTATTCTCAGACTATAAAAAAAGAAACCACCTTAACACAACAGCTTGCAGATGCTTTTGTTGAAAAGGTGATTGTATATCCTAATAAGGAAATTGAAATTGTATGGAGTGTCAAGGAGTTTTACGGAAATTTGGCTACTGCCTAAAGAAATAAAATTTTTTGTCAAACCCTTGACATTTGGGTGGCGGA
>JAXJPK010000188.1:0-4603 GCA_036311705.1 Clostridia bacterium | reverse complement strand
GCGGAGCAGTCTGATATTGAACTGATTTTAGACGAATGTGCGGCAAACGCCGCTGTTTGCCGTTCAGGCGAGGACTAAACACAAGGGGGGTGCTGCTAACGCAACACCCCCCTTTTATTCTTTCGTATATGTAAACCGAAAAGCTTATTCAATGCCGAAGCTTATAAATAGTGCCTTATCCACACTTTTCATCATCAGCTCGTCAAGCTTTCCGATTTTCTCTCTCAACCTTCGTTTATCAATCGTTCTTATCTGTTCAAGCAAGATAACCGAATCCTTGTTAAGTCCGTATTCATTAGCTGACAGCTCAATATGTGTCGGCATTTTCGCCTTATTGATTTTGCTTGTTATGGCTGCCGCAATAACTGTTGGGCTGTATTTATTCCCAACATCATTTTGAATAACAAGAACAGGTCTTATTCCTCCCTGCTCACTGCCTACTACAGGACTTAGGTCGGCATAATAGATGTCTCCCCTTTTTACTGTCACTCTTTATTCACACTCCGTCAATAACTCCTCGTAAATCCGCATTGCATCATTATCGGATTTTACGCTCTTATTTGCCTCTTCAAGATTAATTTCAGACATTTGTGTATAGCCGTTTTTGAGCAATTCAAAAATATCTTTCTTATTCTTGTCGGTGTGTGACAAAGCCTCCAGCTCCTTTCATCGATGTTACAGCAGATAATCAAGAACCTTCACAGTTTTGCTGTTTTGCATATATACCCTCGGTATTCTGCGACTCAGCATACATGGGACCTCATAGTTTATTGTGCCAATCCATGATGCAATATCATCAGCTGTAACAGCCCCATCTCCAAATATGAGGGCTTCGTCACCTCTTTTTATATTATTGACACCTGACACATCAATCATACATTGGTCCATACAGATTCTTCCCGCAATCGGGAATAATCTGTCGCCTACCGCTATTTTTGCATTATCGGCAAGCCGTCTTGTATATCCGTCTGCATAACCGATGGGGACTGTAGCTATCTTTGCCACTCCATCGGCTATGTACTCTTTGCCGTAGCTCACTCCTCTGCCCGGCTCTATTTCCTTAACATATGTTATCAAAGACTTCAATGACATAACATATTTCAAATCAAGTCTTGATTTATCAACTTTGTTTGACGGGTACATTCCGTATAGTATCACTCCGGGGCGTACCATATCAAGATGATATTCGGGATACATCATAATTCCTGCACTGTTACATATATGCTTAATCGGTATCACAAGCCCCGATTCGGACAGCTTATCGCAGACATACATAAACCTCTTAAACTGCAAGTCTGTGTAATCACGATTTTCCTCATCTGATGTAGCAAAATGCGAAAATATTCCCTCAATTTCAATCATAGGCAGTTTGCTTATCTCAAGAATTTCCGATATTATTTCTCTGTTATCGCCGTCAACAACAGGAAAACCTATTCTTGACATTCCCGTATCAAGCTTCAAATGAATTTTAGCACTCTTGCCGAGTTTTATTGCAGAATCAGACAAAACCTTTGCAAATTCATAAGTATAAACACTTACGGTTATGTCATTCTCAATAAGCTCCTCGGCTTCGCTTTCCATACTTGAACCAAGTATCAAAATCGGTACATCACCGAATAAGCGTCTAAGCTCAATTGCCTCGCTGAGCGTTGCAACGGCAAGTCTGTCTGCACCGTTTTTAAGCAAAGCCTCTGCACATTCAGCCGCACCGTGACCATATGCATCAGCTTTAACAACAGCCATAATAAGGGAATTTGGATTTGTTATTTGCCTGATTTGACGCATATTATGTGCAAGAGCGTCAAGATTTATTTCTGCCCATGTTCTTCTTTCCATCAAAAACTACCTCGTGAATCTATAATAACATAAAATCTATCATTTGTCTATTTGTAATATTCGGCAAAATGCCTTTGGCAAACACCGCAAAACATCTTTGGCGCTCATAGACTCCATTCCGAATTTCTCGCTTGCAATATCTCCTGCCAAACCGTGAATATATGCACCTGCCGCCGCAGCCTTCGCACAGCTTACGCCCCGTGCCACCAATGCGGCAACGATACCCGATAGGACATCTCCGCTTCCGCCCGATGCCAAACCCGGATTACCCGTATTATTAATATATTGCGTAAGGTCTGCCGCTGTTACAATTGAGTGGTGACCTTTTAGCAGCAGCACCGCTCCTACCTCCTCGGAAAATTCTCTTGACACATCAAGACGGTTTTCCTCGATATACGAAATCGGTAACCCTGTCAGCCTTGACATTTCCATAGCGTGCGGTGTGAACACCAAATCACACGCACATTCGCTTAAAAGGTCCTTGTTCTTTGACACGGCGAATATCGCATCTGCATCAACTATCACAGGGACTGTGCTGTTAGTTAAAACCTCTTTAACAACCTGCATTACTTCCTCCGAACGGCCAAGCCCGGGGCCTATTAGAACGGCATCTGCATTTGATAGTGCTTTTAAAACATCAGAAACTGCCGTAGTTGCTATATGCCCGTCATTATCGTCGAGAGGCATAGTCATTGCCTCCGTTGTTTTTTCCTCTAACGCACTATTTATACATCTTGGGCAAGCAAGCGTTATAAGCCCTGCCCCGCTCTTTAGTGCCGCCTCTGATGCAAGGAATGCCGCACCGCTCATACCCTCCGAGCCGGCAATTATCAATAGCTTGCCGTAATCACCCTTATGGGAATTATTGCTACGCTTTGGGATAATATCTCTAACAAACTTGTTGTCTGTAACATTAATCTGCAAATTCTGCGACTGCAACACACAATCAGGAATTGATATTGGCGCTACAACAACCTCACCCACGCAATCCGCCGCAGGGTACATAAACATACCCACCTTATATGCCGCAAATGTAACGGTTTTATCGGCATTTATACAAGTACCGCAAATATCTCCGCTGTCACTGTCTATTCCGCTTGGGACATCAACCGACAAGACATATTTTGAATTCTCATTAATAAGCCGAATAACATCAAACGCCGCACCACGCACCGTTCCCTTTATTCCCGTTCCGAGAATTGCATCCACAATTACATCATATGAACGGACTACATATTCAAGACCGTCTGTATCAGCTATTGTATCTACTGCCACATCCATTGCATTTATTATATCAAAATTAGTTTTTGCATCGCCTGCAAACTCGTTTCCGTTTACAAGATATACCTTAACATCTGCACCAATATTGTATAAATGCCTTGCGATTGCAAGTCCATCACCGCCGTTATTGCCCTTTCCGCAAAATACCGCCACTCGCATTTTGTCAAGCTGAAAGTCCTTTTTTAACTCCTCGACACAAGCTAACGCAGCATTCTCCATTAACACAATACTCGGTATTGCACACATTTCTTCAGCCGCTCTGTCAACGCTTCGCATCTGCTCGGCATAGCACGCCTTGAACATATAATCACCTCGTTTTATAGGTCGAACTTCTTTACTGCCTTTGCGTTAAATTTTCTTAACGCATCAACCATTTTTTCTGTCGGTTGGAATAAAACAATCTTTCTTTTACCCGAAATATAGCAATCTATAAAATATGTCATTCTCTCATCAGTACCCGAACCGCAATTTAAAAGCTCCACACCCTGCGGCAAATTTTTATAGATATAATTATTCTCGGCATCATCAACGCAAGCAATAAGCTGTGCATCTTTTACATCTATTGAAATTACCCTTTTTCTATCCCGCTTTGATATGATTTTGTCAATATCAAGGTTGCTGTTTATCATAGAATACTCGTATTCGATATTAAACTTCAAATAAAATCTATATGCAAAATACCAAATAAAAATAACCATAACAGGTGATATAATACTTAAAATATATCCAATCATAGGTGATATTGATGGGACTATTATTGCAAGCATTATAACTGCGAGTGACAGGGCAACCGAAGCCCATCCAATAAGAAAAATCATCAGAAAATCGTTTTTATTCTTTTTTCTTTTTACCATTTCTTCCAAAAATATATCCATAATTTTAATCCTCCGCATCCTGCATAGCCTTAAGTTTTTCGTACAAAGCACCAAGTGCACGGCCTCTGTGCGAAACGCTGTTTTTCTCATCCGATGTTGCCTCTGCAAAAGTCTTTTTAAGCTCGTCACAATAGAATACGGGGTCATATCCGAATCCATTATCTCCTGACGGCTCATCTGTAATCTTTCCGAACACCTCGCCCATAGTAACGATTTCGCTACCGTCAGGACAAATAAAAGCCATTGATGTTACGAATTTAGCTTTTCGGTTAGTTTTGTTTTCCAGCTCGCCCAGAAGCTTTTTGATTTTCTCTGCATCAGATGCACCCTCACCTGCATATCTTGCACTATATACACCGGGGCGGCCGTCCAATGCATCAACACATAACCCGGAATCGTCAGCCAAAACAAAATCATCGCAAACCATCGCAACTGCCCGTGCCTTTAGCAATGCGTTTTTCTCAAATGTATCTCCCGTTTCCTCTACCTCAATATCCAACCCTGCATCAGCTTGCGAAACGACCTCAAATCCAAGAGGCGAAAACATTTCCGATATTTCCTTTATTTTATTCGCATTCTGCGTTGCAACCACAATTCTCATTTTGCTTTAT
>JAXJPK010000187.1:0-9327 GCA_036311705.1 Clostridia bacterium | reverse complement strand
GTATATAATAGTCTGTGTGGGAATAAAGACGGCGTACATAGGAACTCCGACGGCGTACATAGGAACTCCGACGGCGTACATGGGAACTCCGACGGCGTACATTGGTACGCCTAGCGGTGAATTTCGTGCATTATGCACTGAAGTAGGCTGTCAGAGGGTGGTTGACACTTTGTTCCGCTTATGATAAAATAAGAGTATTGAGGAGGGATAATATGCCTAATTTTAAATTTAATATGGACTTTGTGCCTATTCCAAAAGATTTTATTGAACACATAATGCCCTCGGCTAACCCGGCATATGTTGTTGTTTATTTATATATTATGTTTCTTGCATCACAGGGAAAGAGTGCCGAAACGGAGCATATAGCACAACGCCTGGGACTTATTGAGTCGGATGTGGTTAATGCAATTAAGTTTTGGAACGAAAAAGGGTTATTCTCGGGAACGGGGGATAATATCATTATCAAAAAATCAGTTGATGAGGAGCTTTCTCCCGAGTCGGATAAACGGCCGATTGAGGAGGTTTCCCAAATTATTGAGAGCAACTCCGCACTTTCGGATTTATGCATTATCGCACAAGAAATTCTGGGTAAAACCCTCGCAAATAACGACCTTGAGACTTTGTATTGGTTCTATGACCAGCTCGGCTTTTCTCCCGAGGTTATTACAATGCTGCTCGAATACTGCGTTTCGATGAATAAACGCAATATGAAATACATTGAAAAGGTTGCCATCACATGGCACGAGAATAATATTACCACAATGGATGAGGCACAAGCGTACATAACGGGTGCTGTTAAGGATGACGAATTTATAACATCGCTCCGCCGCTTGTTCGGTATAACGGAAAGAAATCTTTCAAAAACCGAAATGCTATATCTGAAAACCTGGCGTGACGAGCTTAAAATGAGTGCGGATATGGCAGGGCTTGCTTATGAATACTGCATAATCGCAACGGGAAAGCTTTCGTTCCCGTACATTAACAGTATCTTAAAGCGTTGGGCAGAAAAGGGAATTTATACAATCCCCGAAGCTGAAAAAGACCACGAAAGCTTTAAGCAGAATTCGGGTGCGGATACATCAAACGAAATGGCACCGACCGAGAATATAAGCGAGATAGAACAACAGTTTATGAAATCATACGAAAACATTTAATTTATCGGGGTGCTTTTTTAAAGTACCCTAATTGACTTTATACGAGTAAATTTGGAGGGTATTCTATGTACGATATAATTATTATAGGCGGCGGTGCGGCAGGTATGAGTGCGGCAATATACGCTATGCGTGGCGGTATGAAAACACTCGTGCTTGAAAAAATTTCGCACGGCGGTCAGGCGGCAAAAACATACGAGATTGACAACTATCCGGGGTTTTGCCATTCGCCGTCAGGCCCCGAATTAATGGATAAGTTCCACAGCCATGCAACAGAGCTTGGTGCTGAAATTAAAACGGAGGCTGTTCGTGAAATCGAAAACCCGTCGGGGGAGATAAAGACGGTTAAAACAAGGAGAAACGCATACCAAACCCGTACGGTTATACTTGCAACGGGTGCATCACCGAAAAAGCTCGGTGTACCCGGTGAATCGGAATTTACAGGACTTGGCGTGAGCTACTGTGCAACCTGCGATGGTGCATTTTTCAAGGGGCTTGATACGGTTGTGATAGGCGGCGGAAATACGGCGGCAGAGGATGCGTTATATCTTGCCCGTTTCTGCGACCACGTTTTTATGCTTAACCGCTCGGAAAAGCTGCGTGCATCAAAGGCACTTGCCGACAAGGTGACGGAAAACAAAAAAATCACGGTCTATAAAAATATGATAGCCGAAAGCTTTGAGGGCGAGGGAAAGCTGAAACGAATTATTGCAAAGAACACCAAAACAGGCGAAAAAGGGTTTATTAATGCGTCGGGTGCGATTATCGCAATAGGCATCACGCCCGAAAACACGCTTGCATCAAGCTGTGGTGTTGAGCTTTGCGAAAAGGGATTTATTAAAACGGATATGTACCTATCAACAAGTGTTAAGGGCATATATGCCGCAGGCGACTGCCGAGTTTCACCGCTTCGGCAAGTGGTTACAGCCGCCGCAGACGGTGCGGTTGCCGCAACCTCGGCTATAAACTATATTTTAAGTGAACGGCGGTGATTTCAAATATGAAAATGATAAAAAACGCCCATATTCTGACGGGGACGGGGGAGGAATACGAAAACGGTGTTATCGTGTTTGACCGCAAGATTGAATATGTGGGTACAGACTATAAAAACAGTGTTGACGAAGTTATTGACGCAAAAAATGCATATGTAACGCCCGGGCTTATTGACGCACATTGCCATATCGGTCTGTTCGGCGACTCGCTCGGACTTGAGGGTGTAGACGCCAACGAGGACAGCGACCCCATAACGCCGCAGCTTCGTGCAATAGACGGGATAAATCCGCAGGACAGAGCTTTTTCCGAGGCGATTAGGGCAGGTGTTACAACCGTTGTTACAGGACCGGGCAGTGCAAACCCAATCGGCGGTCAGTTTGCCGCAATAAAAACGCACGGCGTCTGTGTTGATGATATGGTTATAAAAGCACCTTGTGCAATGAAGCTGGCGTTGGGCGAAAATCCCAAGACAGTGTATAATGAAAAAAGCCAGGCACCCGTTACACGAATGGGAACGATGGCATTAATTCGTGAGATGCTTTTCAAGGCAAGGAATTATCGTGACGAGCTTGACGATTACGAAAAAAACAGCGAGGACAACGAAAAGCCCGAATTTGATTTCAAGCTTGAAGCGTTACTCCCCGTTATTAAGCGGGAGATACCCGTAAAAATTCACGCACACAGAGCAGATGATATATGCAGTGCGTTACGGCTTGCAGACGAATTTGATATTGATGTTACAATCGAGCATTGCTCGGACGGCGATATTATTTCAGATATTCTCAAGCGAAAAAATGCGGCAGTAAATCTCGGTCCTACGCTTACGGACAGAAGTAAGCCCGAGCTTAAAAATCTTTCGTTTGCAACATACAAAAGCCTTTCGGATTTGGGGCTGTCGGTTGCAATCATAACAGACCATCCCGAAATCACAATCGAGAATCTTCCGCTGTGTGCGGCACTTGCAGCCGCTAACGGAATGGATAAAGACAAGGCTCTTGCGGCAATAACGCACAATGCCGCAAAGAATTGCCGTATTGCAGACAGAGTCGGCAGCCTTGAAGCGGGCAAGGACGCAGATATTGCTATTTTCTCAAATTCGCCTGTGGAATACGGTGCGAAATGCGTTATGACCATTATAAACGGCGAAATCATACACAGCGTTTAAATAACGCTCTAAAGGAGTGACACTATGAGTATAGATGTTAAAAAATCAAGATTTAGTTTTTGGAAGCTTTTTCTGTTGCTCTTTGCAACGGCTGCAATAGTTATTATTCTGGGGCTTTCCATTGCCTTGAAGGATTTTAGGGGCGTTAGTCTTTCCCAAAGCGTTACCGTCGATATTCCTGAGGGTGCGGGTTCGTCCGTTGTTGCGGATATGCTTTCGGAGAATAATGTTATTAAATATCCGTCAATCTTTAAGCTTGCATCAAGGCTTGGCGGTTATGACGGGGACTACAAGCCCGGCGTTATAACTATCTCCGATAACGAGAGCTATACGGAAATTCTTTCGGCTCTTACAAAGTCGGAGCGTGATGCCGTTACGGTTGTTATTCCCGAGGGATATACAATTAAGCAAATTGCAGGTGTCTTAAGCGATAACGGGCTATGTAGTACGGATGATTTCTACAACGCACTTGACCCGTCGCTTTATGATTATGATTTTCTTAAAAACCTGCCCGAGAGAAGCGAAAAGCTTGAGGGGTATCTTTTTCCCGCAACATACGAAATTATGCCTAACATCTCGGCTCGTGAGATTGTTAAAATGATGCTTGAACAGTTTAACACAGTGTTTAATAACGAGTACAGACAGCGTGCCAACGAAATGGGTATGAGCTTTGATGAGGTTATAACAATGGCGTCTGTTATAGAGCGTGAAACCAATTCGGATGCGGAGCGTGCAAAGGTCGCAGGCGTTTTCTATAACCGTCTGAATTCGGATATGAAGCTTGAATCGTGTGCGACTGTACAGTACATATTAGGTGAGAACAAGCCTGTTCTATCCGTTGCCGATACACGCATCGAGTCGCCCTACAATACATATATTCACACAGGACTGCCGATAGGTCCTATATGCAGTCCCGGTGAGGAGTGTATTAAGGCGGCACTATATCCTGAAAAAATTGATGCCTTCTACTTCCTGCTCGGCAAGAACGGAGAACATATATTCTCAAAAACATATGAGGAACATAAAAAGGCAATGGAAGAGAACGGACTATGAATTACGATTTAGACGCAATCGTTGCACCGTATATAACATCATATATACGGGAAAAGACAACGCATAATAATCCGATGCTACTCGGGCTTGAGGAATATGCAAGAGAGAATAAGGTACCGATTGCAGAGCCTGAAACGGCACGGCTGCTTTCGGTGATTACAAAGCTTATAAAGCCAAAACGCATACTCGAAGTGGGGTGTGCGATCGGATACAGCTCGGCAATAATGTCGCAAGGGCTTGCACCGAACGGCGAAATAATCACCATTGAATATGATGCAAAAACCGCCGAAATTGCAAGAAACAATATAAAAAAAGCAGGACTTTCCGATAAAATCACCGTTGTTGAGGGCGATGCAAAGGACTACCTTTCCTACATTGACGAGGACGAATCCTTTGATATTGTATTCCTTGACGGGCCAAAGGCACATTATCTTTTTATGCTTGACGATGCGGTTCGTCTGCTTAAAAAGGGCGGTCTTTTAATCTCGGATAACATACTTTTCAAAGGGATGACAGCAGATGATGACCATTTTGCACGCAGAAAGGTTACAATAATAAACCGATTGCGTGAATACATTGACGCACTTATGGCACATCCGCAGCTTGAAACATCAATACTTTCGCAGGGTGACGGTGTAACGCTGTCGGTTAAAACAATGTCTGATGAGGAACGGTTTATACGGTAGGAGGCAATAATTATGCAGGCAATTCACTCAAACTGGACGAAGCCGAGAACGGATAGAACAGGCTCGTTTCATATAGATGATTTTGAGATTTTAACAACCATTCTGTCAGCATTGAAATGGCGTGAGCATAACGGAAAGATTAAAATGGCAACCGACTCTTTAGGGCTTGATTTCTACAAGTCACGGGATTTATGCTGTGTTTGGGACGAGGTGACAACCGAGTTAGATGACATTCCCGAATTTGTAAACGCAGAAATGTTCTGGGCGGCGGGGAAGATATATTCATTAAAGAACACTACTGCTCCGATTGCCGTTATGGACACGGATTTTATCGTTTGGGATAAGCTCGCATTTGATAAACTAAACGATATAACGGTTATTCACCGCGAGGAGCTTTATCCCGATGTTTACCCCGATTTTTCGGCGTTCAATATGGATAGTGAATATATATTCGATAAAAGCTATAATGCGTCCGTAAAGCCTTTGAACTGTGCGTTTTATGTGTTGAAAAACGAACAGCTTAAAAATCGGTATGTAAAAGATGCGGGAAAATTCATAAAACACGCAAAAGCGGGGGATAATCTTACATATATGGTGTTTGCAGAACAAAGGCTTCTTGGTCTTTGTGCAGATTTGCTCGGTATCCGTGTTGATGAGTTTTCAACGATTGAAAAGCTGTTTAAGGACGGGGAGAAATATTTCACTCACACCTGGGGAATGAAAGAACAGATGCGGCAAAACGAACAGCTGCGGTACGATTTTTGCCGTAGATGCATAGACCGCATAAACGCAGATTTCGGCGAGTTTATGCCAATCTTGAGAAAAATACCCGAGATTGAAATATATTTTTAGGAGAGAATGAATATGAGCAGGGTTTTAAGAAATGTTCTTATTGTGATAGGCGGCTTGCTTGCGGCGTTGTTGCTTGTGTTTTTCGTGCTTTATAAAATATTTGTTACGCCACAGGTCAAATTTCAGCTTGCACTTAATAATGCGGCAGAGGATTTTTCGGAGTCATTTGAAATTTTCACAGATGATGACGAGGAGGATTTGATTGAGTATGTGTTAAAATCGGGCGGTAAATCGACATATAATATGACCTTGACGAAATCCCCGCTGTTTGAGGGTGCGGCTCTTTCGCTTGACACTGTAGGCAATGCCGCATCAAGCGTTACAAAGCTGAATTTCGGAAATAATGTGTCGCTTGATATGCATAAAACCGACTCGGAAATTCTTATAAATGTACCGCTTTATAACGGCGGGCTAAAAATACCGCTGAATACAGAGCCGTCCGATTGGGATAACTCGGCGTTCAAGGGTGCATATGATGCATTTCCGCATTTTAAGCAATCTCCGATTATGAAATATTTTAAAGATAACGATATAAATTGCTATGAATTTTTTAAGTTGAACAAAAAAGCACTTGCTTTGTGGGTACGCAATATTCAAGTTACAAAAGAATATAAGGATAGTGTGAATATCGGCGGCAAAACGAAAAAAGCCGATGTTTATATATTTAACATTACCCCAAACGATGCTGACGCACTCTCGCAGATTGTATTGAATTATTTAGAGAGGTCGGGCAAGACGGAAAACGGGGATATTAAGGCTTTGGTTTCTGATTTTGCACATAATAATGATATTCTGTTAAAGGTCAGAGGCAGTAATATTTACGGAATGGAAATTGTTAACAGCGAGGGTGATGATGTAACTCTTGAATTTTCGGGCAAGGGTAATCCGTTCAACACCGTTTCATATTATAAGAACGGCGATAAAGCGTCGGCAATAGTGCGTAACAGAAAGAAAAACAGCAACAAGCTGATTGATACCATAACCCAAAATGACAGTGAGATACTGCGGCTTGAAAGGACAAAATCTCTTACAAGCCTGAAGTATAATTACGGTAGCTCAAACATCGAAATCACCGCAAATGACATCGATTTTGACGAGAACTCTCTTGTATGCAGCGACCTCGATGTTAAAATCGGCGACAGCTTCGCTGTATCGGGCAGATATACTCTCACAAGACGGAGCAAGGCAGAGAAGGTGGATTTTGAGAAGTCGGGCGAGTATATCGACATCTCAACAATGCCGTTACCCGACTGGGAGGCTGTTTCAAACTCACTCTCGACTATCGTCAGCCATATCCCCAAAATCTAAAAAAATTCTTGATTTTGCGGGGATTGTGTGATAAAATAGATACTATCGAAGTAAGCTGGGCAATCGCGTACTTTATGTATGAGGAAAGTCCGGGCTCCATAGGGCAGGGTGCCTGCTAACGGCAGGTGGAGGCGACTCTAAGGATAGTGCAACAGAAAAGAAACGCCGCTTTTGCGGTAAGTGTGGAAATGTGAGGTAAGAGCTCACACGGGGATTGGGTAACTTCTCCCCGGTGTAAACCCCACCCGGAGCAACTTTGGGAATGTTAAGGCGGCCCGCCGTTTTCCCTTGCAAGGCTTGAGCCGTTCGGTGACGAGCGGAGGAGATAGATGATTGTCCACGACAGAACCCGGCTTATAGGCTTGCTTCGTAACTTTGAATATTATGGGGGCTGTTAAAAAATTTGAATAGTCCCCATAGGGGATGCAAAAAAATAGTGCAGAACGGACGAAAACCGCCGAATAGCAGAGCTATGAGGGTTATCCCGAAGCTATACATTGGTATGTGAGGGACGGTTTTCGTTCGTAGTTTGACAGTATAAAAAAATCTGCAAAATTGCAGATTTCCTCAAAAATAATTGTTTTAACAATGTTTTGTGAATTTATTTATATTGAAATGTATAAATTTGCTGTCAAACGATCGGCGCTGTTTTTTTACATTCCCTTAATTAAGGGAGTGTTTCGGTATGTATATAAAAGATATATTCAACTCAAAAAAGCCTGCATTTTCGTTTGAGGTGTTTCCTCCGAAAAAAACGGAGAATTTTGAGAAAGTAAAGGAGTCTGTAACAAAGATTTCGGAGTTGCCCGTTGACTATATAAGCGTTACCTACGGTGCGGGCGGCTCAACCTCGAAAATGACGCCGCAGCTTGCGGAGTATATGCAAAAGGATTTGAAGGTTACTGCTCTTGCACATCTGACCTGTGTATCATCAACAAGACCGCAGATACACGAGATTCTGGCGGATTTGCAGTCACGAGGTATAAAAAATATTCTTGCTCTTCGCGGCGATATTCCAAAAGACAGCGAGTTTCCTCTTCCTGACGGATATAGATACGCTTCAGAGCTGACAGAGGATATAAAGAAGTTTGGCGGGTTTTGCGTAGGCGGTGCGTGCTACCCCGAATGTCACCCCGATTGCTCTGATCTTGACGAGGATATAGACAACCTTAAACGCAAGGTTGACGCAGGTGCGGACTTCCTCGTTACACAGATGTTTTTCGATAATAACTCGTTCTACGATTTTAGAGATAAGTGCGTTAAAAAGGGGATAACAGTGCCGATTTCAACGGGAATTATGCCGCTGACCAACGCAAATCAGATTGAAAAAATGTGCGTTCTCTCAGGTGGTGCGTCAATGCCCTCAAGCTTTGTGAAAATTTTGTCGAAGTACTCGGACAACCCCGATGCGTTAAGGCAGGCAGGTATTGCATATGCAATAAATCAGATTATGGGCCTTACTGCGAACGATGTTGACGGAATACATATCTATACAATGAATAATCCGCAAACGGCAAAGGATATTTACTCCGCCGTTAACGCAATGTTTTAATAAGGAATGATAATATGGCTATAAGAGATATATTAGGCAAACAAATTCTGTTTTTTGACGGCGGTATGGGTACAATGCTGCAAAAAAACGGAATGAAAGGCGGAGAGATTCCCGAGCTTATAAATATCAATAACCCCGACTTGATTAAGAGTATTCATACTCAATATCTAAATGCAGGTGCGGATATTATAACAACGAACTCGTTCGGTGCAAATCCGCTTAAGTTAAATGGTGAAGCTTCTGCCGAAGCTGTGGCAGAGGCGGCTGTTATGCTTGCAAAAGAAGCCGTTAATGAGTTTAAAAAAGGCTATGTTGCGTTTGATATAGGTCCTACGGGCAAGCTTTTGGAGCCTACGGGCGAGCTTTCGTTTGATGATGCATACGAAAGCTTTAAATCTATGGCGATAGTTGCCGAAAATTCAGGTGCCGACCTTGTTATTATCGAAACAATGTCGGACACATTAGAGGCAAAGGCGGCTGTGCTTGCCGTTAAGGAAAACACAAGCTTGCCGATTTTCCTTACTATGACCTTTGATGAAACGCATAAAACGCTCACCGGTGCTGATG
>JAXJPK010000186.1:0-3911 GCA_036311705.1 Clostridia bacterium | reverse complement strand
GTATTGCCTCGTGTTCACGGCTCGGGTATGTTCACAAGAGGACAGACGCAGGTATTGACTATTGCAACTCTTGCACCGCTTTCAGAGGCACAGCGTCTTGACGGTCTTGGCCTTGAGGAAACAAAGAGATATATGCATCAGTATAACTTCCCGTCATATTCGGTAGGCGAAACACGCCCGTCAAGAGGCCCCGGCAGACGAGAGATTGGTCACGGTGCATTGGCTGAAAAGTCATTAGTTCCCGTACTTCCGTCAGAGGAGGAGTTCCCGTATGCAATTCGTTGCGTATCAGAGGTACTTTCATCAAACGGTTCAACATCGCAGGGCTCTGTATGTGGTTCAACTCTTGCACTTATGGCGGCAGGCGTCCCGATTAAAGCTCCCGTTGCTGGTATTTCATGTGGTTTGATAACAACTGATGAAGGTTTCACAACAATGGTTGATATTCAAGGGCTTGAGGACTTCTACGGCGAGATGGACTTTAAGGTTGCAGGTACAAAGAAGGGTATTACATCAATCCAGGTTGATATTAAAAACGACGGTCTTCCGTATGAGGTTATCGAGGAAGCTTTGAGAAAGACGAGAGATGCTCGTTACCATATAATTGATGATGTACTTCTAAAGGCTATTCCCGAGGTTAGAAGCGAGCTTTCAGAGTATGCTCCGAAGGTTATGACAATGTCAATCCATCCTGATAAGATTAGAGAAGTTATCGGTCAGGGCGGAAAGGTAATTCAGGGCATAGTTGCAGATACAGGTGCAAAGATTGATATTGAGGAAGACGGAACAATCCGTATCTTTGCCGAAACACAGGCAAGCGGAAATGCTGCAAAAAAAGCTATCGAGGCAATCGTTGAGGAACCTGAAATCGGTAGAATTTATAAGGGTGTTGTTAAGACAATAACTGCATTTGGTGCATTTGTTGAGATTCTCCCCGGCAAGGATGGTCTTTGCCATATTTCAAAGCTTGATATGTCAAGAGTTGAAAAGGTTGAGGATGTCTGCAAGGAAGGCGACACAATGATAGTTAAGGTAATGGAAATTGACCCCAAGACAGGCAAGATTTCACTATCAAGAAAAGACGCAATGCTTGAAATAGAGGATTGCTCAAACAATCAGTAATCTAAACAGTTTAAAACCGACCTTCGAATAAAATCGAGAGGTCGGTTTTTGTGTTATTGTTATGTTTTAAACGATATAGAGTATTAAAAAGCAGGATTTCGAATTGAAATCCTGCTTTTGGTAGTATTATTTAAAATATGCAACTCCTGCTTCGAATAGCTTTTGATTCTTGTTGCCGGGTACATTCGACGCAATATTTTCGCCGATACGCTCGCTGTGCCCCATTTTACCGAGTATTCTTCCGTCGGGGCTTAGGATACCCTCGATAGCGGCAACAGAGCCGTTGGGGTTCCATTCGCTGTCGTATGTTGCAATACCGTCAGGGTTAACATACTGTGTTGCAATCTGACCGTTCTCTGCAAGCTTCTTTAGTACATCATCCGATGCTATAAATCTGCCCTCACCGTGTGAAAGCGCTATTGTATGAATATCACCTGTGTTAACATTTGCAAGCCAGGGTGACTTTGTTGATGCAATTCTTGTGTATGCCATTCTTGAAATATGTCTGCCTATTGTGTTAAAAGTAAGAGTGGGCATATCTGCATCAAGGTCACGGATTTCGCCGTAAGGCACAAGACCAAGCTTTACAAGTGCCTGGAAACCGTTACAGATACCAAGCATTAAACCGTCACGGTTATTTAGCATATTCATAACCGCATCCTTAACCTGCGGGTTTCTGAACGCTGTAGCAATAAATTTACCTGAACCCTCAGGCTCGTCACCGCCCGAGAAACCGCCGGGCAGCATAACGATTTGTGACTGGTCAATTCTCTTTTTCATTTCTGCAAGAGATTCCTCAACATCGCTTGCCGTCAGGTTGCGGATAACAAAGATATCTGCCGCACCGCCTGCTCTTTGGAATGCACGGGCTGTATCATATTCGCAGTTTGTACCTGGGAATACGGGTATAAATATTCTCGGCTTTGCGAATTTCTCACCTGCAACAGCAGGGCTCTTGCCTGTATATGTGTAAGTCTCAGGCTCTTTGTCAAACTCGCCTGCATGAGTAGGATATACCTTCTCAAGAGGTGCTGTCCAAGCCTCGATAGCTTCATCTATTGAAATGTCTATACCGCAGGCTGATAGCTTTCCGTCATTAGTTGTTTCACCGATAATCGTACCGCAGTCAACATCGCCTTCCACTTCAAGAACGATTGAGCCGATAGGTGCAAAGAACAACATATCGTTTGTTACATTATCATATAGCTTAACGCCGATTTTGTTACCGAACGACATCTTTGAAAGTGTTTCACAAATACCGAAGCCCTTGACTGTTGATGAAGAAAGCACTTTACCGTCTGTTATCAGTTTGTGAACTGATTCATACATTTCCTTTAGGGCATCGAACTTCGGTAGGTAGTTTTCGTCACGCTTTAAGCGGAACAACACAAGCTTTGAACCTGCCTTTTTAAATTCTTGAGAAACAACCTTGTCTGCCTTGGCAGGAGCAACAGCGAATGAAGTAAGGGTCGGGGGAACATCAAGCTCGTTGAATGAGCCTGACATTGAGTCTTTACCGCCGATAGCCGCTATGTTGAGTGCAAGCTGTGTCTTGTATGCACCAAGTAATGCCGCAAACGGCTTACCCCATCTCTTCGGGTCGTTTCCAAGTCTTTCAAAATATTCCTGGAATGTTAGATATATTGTTTTATAATCAGCACCCAAAGCAACTGCCTTTGAAACAGATTCAACTATTGCATAAGTTGAGCCGTGATACGGACTCCATTTTGATATCTCGGGATTGTATCCGAATGTCATAATAGTTGCAGAGCTTGTTTCGCCGTTAAGAACGGGAACTTTTGCAGCCATACCGTCTGCCGGTGTAAGCTGATACTTACCTGCAAAAGGCATAAGCACTGTTCCTGCACCGATTGTAGAGTCAAATTTTTCTGCAAGACCTTTCTGCGAACATACATTAAGGTTTGAAAGTGTATTAAGCCATCTTGCCTTAACATCTGTTACTACCTCGGGTTTCATAACTGATTCACCGGGTAGGACTACCTCTATATCTGTATTCTTAACCGCACCGTTGGTATTTAAAAAATCACGGGATATGTCACAGATTGTCTTGCCACGCCATGACATAACAAGTCTGTTTTCGTCTGTAACCTCCGCAACAGGTGTAGCCTCAAGGTTTTCGTCGTGTGCATATCCGATGAATTTGTCAACATCCTCTGCACGAACAACCACAGCCATTCTTTCCTGCGATTCGCTTATCGCAAGCTCTGTGCCATCAAGACCTTCGTATTTCTTTGGAACCTTGTCAAGGTTAATTTTCAATCCGTCTGCAAGCTCGCCGATAGCAACCGAAACACCGCCCGCACCGAAGTCGTTACATCTCTTGATAAGAGTTGTTACCTTGTTATCTCTGAACAATCTCTGTAGCTTTCTCTCGATAGGGGGATTACCCTTCTGAACTTCAGAGCCGCAAGTAACAACGCTCTGCTCCGTGTGAGCCTTTGATGAGCCTGTTGCACCGCCGATACCATCTCTGCCTGTGCGGCCGCCCAAAAGGATTATAACATCACCCTTTGCGGGAGTTTCTCTGATTACATTTGCCTTTGGAGCAGCACCTATAACAGCACCGATTTCCATTCTCTTTGCAACATATCCCTCGTCATATATTTCCTGAACCTGACCTGTTGCAAGACCAATTTGGTTACCGTATGAACTGTAGCCTGATGATGCCTGCTTTGTAATCTTTCTCTGCATAAGCTTGCCGGGAAGTGTTTCTTTAAGTGACTTTCTCGGGTCGCCTGCACCTGTGACACGCATTGCCTGATATACAT
>JAXJPK010000185.1:0-28177 GCA_036311705.1 Clostridia bacterium | reverse complement strand
TGTTCTTCAGGCTGCGGCTCATTCATCCAAACCTTTGCTGAGTCACTTGGATATGATTCCGTCGGATTTTCAAAAGAGGCGTTGACGGCGGATGCACCTGTTGACTTAGGTACACGCTGTACTGTATTTATGAATTCGAGGGTTAAGCAGGCACAGAAAGAGGGAGCAACGGTAGGCGATATAAGTGCAGGTTTATCGTATTCCGTTGTCAGAAATGCTCTTTACAAGGTTATAAAGCTGCGTGACCCGGAACTGATGGGCGACAAGATTGTAGTTCAAGGCGGAACATTCAACAATAATGCAATATTGCGGTGTTTTGAGCTTTTGACGGGCAAGAATGTTATTCGTCCCGATATTGCAGGAATTATGGGTGCATTTGGTGCGGCTTTAATTGCTAAAGAGCGTTGGAATGGTGGCGAATGTGACATTATAACCCGTGATGAGCTTGATTCGTTCAAATTTGAAACAACCTTGACAAGATGTGAAAAGTGTAATAATCACTGCCAATTGACAGTGACAGATTTTGGTGACGGTAGTAAGTTTATTTCGGGCAACCGATGCGAGAGAGGTGCAGGCGGCGAAACACTCAGAAAAGACATACCCAATTTGTACGACTATAAATACAAGCGTGCTTTTAAGTATAAATCACTTTCTGCAGACGAAGCACCGAGAGGTGTTATAGCTATGCCGAGGGTTCTTAATATGTATGAGAACTATCCCTTGTGGTTTACATTTTTTACCGAGCTTGGATTTAGCGTGAAATTGTCAGGCAGAAGTACGCACGCTCTTTATGAAAAGGGTATAGACTCAATTCCGTCCGAGAGTGCTTGCTATCCTGCAAAGCTTGTGCATGGTCATATTGTAGATTTGATTGAAAAGGGATATAAAACGATTTTTTATCCTTGTATCCCTTATGAACAGATTGAGTATAGTGCGGCAGGCAACCATTTTAATTGTCCTATGGTGACATCGTATCCGGAGGTTATATATAAAAATATGGATGCGTTAAGAAATGGGGACATAAAATTCTTATATCCGTTCATAAATCTTGCCGATCGCAAATCCTTCAATCGTCAGATGGCAAAGACACTTGTTGATTATGATATTCCGTTTAAGGACATCAAATCTGCGGCGGAAAAGGCATTTGGGGAGCTTCAGAATTATAAAAATGATGTACGCAAAAAAGGCGAGGAGGTTCTCCTCTGGCTTAATGAAAATAACAAGCGAGGAATAGTTCTTGCGGGAAGACCGTATCATATCGACCCTGAAATTAATCACGGCATACCGGATATGATAAACAGTCTTGGCTTTGCGGTTTTAACCGAGGACAGTGTTGCACATTTAGGTCACTTAAAGCGAGATATTCGTGTTGTTGACCAGTGGGCATATCACACAAGACTTTATGAGGCGGCATCGGAGGTTATTAAGAATGAACGGCTTGAGCTTATTCAGCTTAATTCGTTCGGATGCGGTCTTGATGCTGTAACGACCGACCAGGTTATGGAGATACTTCAATCTCACGAGAGGATATATACATCACTCAAAATAGATGAGGTTTCAAATCTCGGAACGGCGAGAATCAGAGTCCGTTCGCTTAAAGCGGCGGTTAAGGAAAGAGAAGCGAATGATTTTGTCCCGAAAAAGGTCGAGGATTACACAATAAACAGGATTAAGTTCACCGAAAAGGAACGGAAAAATCACACGATAATATTCCCGCAGATGAGCCCAACGCATTTTAATTTGTTTGAGGCGGTTTTCAGGACGAATGGATATAATGCGGTTGTATTGGAGCATGCAACACCCGAGGATGTTGAGGTTGGATTAAAGAGCGTGAATAATGATGCATGTTATCCGTCTATCCTCGTAACGGGACAGCTTGTTAATGCATTTGTATCAGGCAGATGCGATCCTGACAATACATCTGTGATGATAACCCAGACGGGCGGCGGATGCCGTGCGACAAACTACATAGCATTCTTAAGAAAGGCACTAAAAGAGGCGGGTTATCCGCAAGTGCCTGTTATCTCACTGAATGTGTCAGGTCTTGAGGGTAATCCGGGATTTAAGATAACTCCCAAGCTTGTTGATGGGTTACTTAAAGCTTGCACATGGGGAGATATGCTGTTATCGGTCACACAGCGTATAAGGCCTTATGAAATAAATGAGGGTGAAACAGATGAGCTTTATAATCATTGGCAGAATAGGCTGTATAACGATATAGTTAATAACAATAATAGGAATTTGAAACTCAAACAAGTTACAGAGGAGATAATAGCAGACTTTGATGCAATACCGATTGATGAAACCGCAAAGAAACCGAAGGTAGGCGTTGTCGGCGAGATTTTAGTCAAATTCCATCCCGATGCTAATAACGATGTTGTCGGTGTTATTGAATCGGAGGGGGGCGAGGCTGTTATGCCCGGATTGGCAGATTTCTTGCTATATTGTTTGTATAACAACAACTTTAAGCGTGATAATCTCGGAACAAAAGCATCAACTGCACGGCTTTGCAATCTTGCTATATGGGGAATTGAAAGCTACAGAAAGCACGCTCGAAAGCTTATGCTTGAAAATCCGAAGTTTGCATCACGGGCCCCGGGGCATATTGCAGAAATTGCAGAGGGTGCAAAGGATGTGCTACAACTCGGGCATTGTACGGGCGAGGGCTGGTTCCTTACAGGCGAAATGATTGAGTTGATAAATTCGGGTGTACCCAATATTATATGTGTTCAGCCGTTTGCTTGTTTGCCAAACCATGTTACGGGCAAGGGAATGATTAAGGAATTGCGGCGGCAATATCCACAGTCGAATATAGTTGCAATAGACTATGACCCGGGTGCAAGCGAGGTAAATCAGCTTAACAGAATAAAACTGATGATGGCTGTAGCTTTTGAGAATATCGAAAAAGATGCAACATTCGATGAGATAATTCACAAAAAACGGTGCGAAAAGCTTAAATCGCCCGAAAAGATAAAATTATAAAAATAAGAAAAAAATTAGATGAAAAAAGAGATTGTAAAAGTCGGTTGACTTTTACAATCTCTTTTTGCTCGATTATACATCTCTGTCCCAAAGTCCGATATAGAAGTTTGAGTAATCCTTATCGTTCTCGTGCATTGCTGCGATAGCGGAACGAGGATGCAGATTCAGGATACCTGTACAGAGGTACGGAATATCGTATCCCCAGACGATTCCTTGTGCCTTAAGCTTTTCTATCTCCGTCTGAACAAATTTAAGAACGGGTAAAATCTTATATTTCGGATTTCTCAAGAATCCCATAAGCATTTCAAGCGAGCAGTTTCCTGCACCTCTACCCATTCCTCCCATTGTACCGTCAAGAAGGCTTACGCCGTATGTACAAGCTTCAATGGTATTTGCAAATGCAAGCTGTTGGTTGTTGTGGGCATGAATACCTATCTTCTTACCGTACTTGCTTGCTATTTTCTGATATTTGAACGAAAGCTCTCTGACCTGTTCGGGGTAGAGTGAGCCGTAGCTGTCAACTAAGTAGATAACATCAACATTGCTTTCGCCTAAAAGCTCAAGAGCCAAGTATATGTCACTTTCCTGTGCAGTTGAAACAGCCATAATATTACATGTGGTTTCGTATCCAAGCTCGTGAAAATGCTCAATCATCTCTATTGCAGCAGGCATTGTGTTAATATATGTTGCAACACGCACCATATCAATTACGCTTTCGCTTTTCGGAATGAAATCCTTTTTGAAATCACATCTTCCTACATCTGCCATAACAGCAATTTTTAGGTCAGTATCGTTGTCGCCAACAATACTTCTGATGTCTGCCTCGTCACAGAACTTCCATTTTCCAAACTTTGAAGTATCGAAAATCTCTTTTGAAGCCTTATAACCGAACTCCATGTAGTCGATTCCTGCCTTGACATTCGCCTCATACAGATTCTTAACAAAAGAATCTTCAAAGAAGAAGTCGTTTACGAGTCCTCCGTCTCGGATTGTGGCGTCCAGCACCTTAATATCGGGTCTGAACTGCATTAAGTTTCCTTGTCTTTCCATGGTTTTTATTCCTCCTACCATATTACATTTGCGTTTCTTATAAAACGCTGCTACAAGTGTAGATTATACTACTTTTCTCTATGTTTGTCAACTGTTTTTGACATAGATTAGTAGTTTTGAGCATTAATACATTGTTTTAACAGCCTTATTTTGTAAAATATAATACATTTATTATTTCGAGTTTGTTGACAAGGTTAAGGCTAAATGATATAATATAACCAATCAGTAGTATATATGAAAGAGTGATATGAATGATAGTTGTAACAGCTGAATTTAATGTAAAGGACGATTGCGTTTCGGAGTTTGTCAGGCTCGCAGCAGAGTGTACGAAAAACACAAGAAAAGAGTCGGGGAATTTATCGTATAAAGTTTTTACGGAGCGTAATGATGGCAGTAAATTCGTTTTTATCGAAGAATGGGCTAACGATACCGCTATTGAAAAGCATGGTGAATCGGCACATTTTAAATCGTTTATTAATTCTATTGAGCCGTTGCTTGAAAATGAGCCGAAAATCAAACAGATTATGACTGTTGCGGCTATACGGTAACAGGAATCAATCGTTTATTTAGTGAGGATTATATGATATTTGCAATAGGTGATTTACATCTTCCGTTGGGAATTGATAAGCCAATGGATGTTTTTGGGGAAAGATGGGAAAATTATGTAGAGCGTCTGCATAATAATTGGCAGTTATCTGTCGGCAAAGACGACACGGTTGTTATCCCTGGCGATTTCTCGTGGGCTACATATATTGAACAGGCAGAGCGGGATTTTGATTTTCTTGAAGAACTTAATGGCAGGAAGATTATTATAAAGGGTAACCATGATTATTGGTGGACCACAATGACGAAAATGAATGAGTTTAAGGCGGATAAGGGGTATAAGACCATTGAATTCCTGCAAAATAACTCGTTTACGGTCGAGGATGTGTCCATATGCGGCACAAGAGGTTGGATATATCCGGGATTTTCGGGTTTTGGCGTTGATGATGAAAAATACTTTGCCCGTGAGGCGTTACGCCTTGAGATGTCGATAAAATCCGCCAGGACGGATGAAATATATGTATTCACACACTATCCGCCGTCGTCAAGGGCAGGAGAGAGAAACTGTTTTGTTGAAGTTATGGAAAAGTATAATGTAAAGAAATGTTTTTACGGTCACTTGCACGGAGCAAGCCATATAAATAGGATACCGGAGATAAATGGGGACATACATTATTACCTTGTATCATCGGATTATTTAGGCTTTATGCCAAAATGCGTTAGGGGGAATACGATATGAAAATTATGATAGCATCAGACATACACGGCTCAGAGAAATATGCAAAAAAGCTTGTTGAGTCGTATAAACAGAGCGGTGCATCAAAACTTGTCTTGCTTGGTGATTTGCTGTATCATGGACCGAGGAATGACCTTTCTGCAGGCTATAACCCTAAAGGCGTTATCGAAATTCTTAACGGAATTAAGGATGAATTGCTGTGCGTAAAAGGTAATTGCGATACCGAAGTTGACCAAATGGTTTTGGATTTCCCTATTATGGCAGAGTACGCAATTTTAACGGATGGCGAAAAAATAATGTATTTCACACACGGACATAAATACGGCCCGGGCTTTTTCCCTGGGGTTAAAGAGGGGGATATGGTTATTTTCGGACATACTCATGTTCCCACAATAGAAATGATGGATGGGGTACTTTGCGTTAATCCCGGCTCGGTTTCTATGCCAAGATGCGGAAGTGACCATCAATGTTTGATTTATGAAAACGGTGAGTTTGAAGTTGTAAAATTATAATGTTTGTTCAATAAAAAAACGCAGTGGGCTTTGAACTGACCCCCAAAGGTTAGACCAAAACTAACTATTGGAAGGTCAGCTCATTTTCACTGCGTTTTCAGATGCTTTAATCAGTATTGATTAATACATTCCGCCCATTCCGGGGTCCATAGCAGGAGCTGCGGCAGGGGGTTCGGGTTTGTCAGCAACAAGGCTTTCTGTTGTAAGCACCATTGAAGCGACTGATGCCGCATTCTGTAAAGCACTTCTTGTAACCTTAACGGGGTCAACAATACCCATTTCTATCATATTGCCATATTCGCTTGTCAAAGCGTTGAAGCCTTCGCCCTTTGGCAGGCTCTTAACCTTATCTACGATTACAGCACCCTCAAGACCTGCATTCTTTGCAATCTGCCATGCCGGCTCTTCAAGAGCTTTCAGGACAATCTGAACACCTGTTCTTTCGTCGCCCTCAGTTTCTGAAACGAGCTTTGATACTTCGCTTATAACATCAAGGTAGCTTGTGCCGCCGCCTGCAATGATACCTTCTTCAACGGCCGCTTTTGTTGCTGCAAGTGCATCTTCAATTCTCAACTTCATCTCTTTCATTTCTGTTTCTGTTGCAGCACCAACTCTAATAACTGCAACACCGCCTGAAAGCTTTGCAAGACGCTCCTGAAGCTTTTCACGGTCGAAATCTGAAGTTGAGTTCTCGATTTCGCCCTTTATAACTCTGACACGGTCAGCAATAGCATCTTTTTCGCCTGCACCGTCAACAATTATTGTAAGTTCCTTTGAAATCTTAACCTGCTTTGCACGGCCAAGCATTGAGATATCGGCATCCTTAAGCTCAAGGCCAACTTCCTCTGTTATAACCTGACCGCCTGTTAGTACTGCTATATCCTGAAGCATAGCCTTGCGTCTGTCACCAAAACCGGGAGCCTTAACGGGAACACAAGTAAATGTACCCCTGAGCTTATTAAGTATAAGTGTTGAAAGAGCCTCGCCCTCAACATCCTCGGCGATGATTACCATTTTCTTGCCTGCCTGAACAATCTGTTCAAGAAGGGGAAGTATTTCCTGTATGTTTGAAATTTTCTTGTCTGTGATTAGAATGTATGGGTCGTCTAAAACTGCTTCCATCTTATCTGTATCGGTAACCATATAAGGTGTGATATAGCCACGGTCAAACTGCATACCTTCGACAATTTCTGAATATGTTTCAGCTGTTTTTGATTCCTCGACTGTAATAACGCCGTCTGATGTAACCTTTTCCATTGCTTCAGCAATTAGTTCGCCGACTTCTTCGTTAGCGGCTGATACTGACGCAACCCTTGCAATATCGTGCTTACCTGATACGCTCTTTGCTGAATCTAAAAGATTTTTTACTGCCAAATCAACAGCTTTTTGAATACCCTTTCTGACTATCATCGGGTTTGCACCTGATGCAACATTTTTCAGACCCTCTCTTACAAGTGCCTGGGCAAGTAGAGTAGCGGTTGTTGTACCGTCACCTGCAACATCGTTTGTCTTTGTTGCAACCTCCTTAACAAGCTGTGCACCCATATTCTCAAATGCATCCTCAAGCTCGATTTCCTTTGCGATTGTTACACCGTCGTTTGTGATTAGCGGTGCACCGAATTTTTTGTCCAATACAACATTTCTGCCTTTAGGTCCTAATGTTATTTTCACTGTATCAGCAAGCTGATTTATGCCGTTTTCAAGGGCGTGTCTTGCGTCTTGACCAAATTTAATCTCTTTTGACATGATATATTACTTCCTTTCTTGGTGTTATTAATCAATAACCTTAGCCAGAATATCGCTCTGGCTGACAATTTTGTATTCTTCTCCGTCAACCTTAACTTCGGTACCTGCATATTTTGATGTTAGTACCTTGTCACCAACGGAAACCTCCATAACGATTTCTTTGCCGTCAACAACGCCGCCTGGGCCTACAGCCAATACTTCTGCAACCTGGGGCTTTTCTTGAGATTTTGATGACAGGATAATTCCGCTCTTTGTAGTTTCTTCAGCTTCGAGCATTTTAATAACTACTCTGTCTGCCAATGGTTTGATAGTCATAATATATTACCTCCTGATTTGTTTGTATAAAATGGCATTTGCCGTTTTGTACTTTTATAATTTTGTTAGCACTCAACCTCAACGAGTGCTAACAAAGTATATTATTACCGTTTTTAACTTTTTTTTCAAGGCACGATTTTTATTAATAAATAGGAAATCTCTTTAAAATTCGTTATTTTTCGCCTGAATTTAACGGATTTTACAGATAATAATTCTTAACAGATAGTTCATAAATGCTTATGAAATGAAGTTTTCTATTAATGAAACAGCTTCATCGGCTGTTTCAAATTCAATCCCGCTTTTTAATGATGCAATATCAGACACGGGATACGATTCTTCGCTGATTTTTTCTGATGAGATAAGTCGGCTCTT
This sequence comes from Clostridia bacterium, assembly GCA_036311705.1. Lineage (GTDB taxonomy): Bacteria > Bacillota > Clostridia > UBA1381 > UBA1381 > Ornithomonoglobus. Next base: position 19,921 of record JAXJPK010000185.1, on the reverse strand, counting down.
TCCGTTTTCGTCAATATACAGGCGAATTTCGCCGTCCTCAAGTATAACTCTGTATGATAAGATTGATTGAGGTTGAGTGGGCGTGGGAGTCTGATACGGCAATGATGTGACATTTGTTGATACATCACTGACAATGGGTTCATTTATGTTTTTGAAGCCAAAGAAGTATCCTAAGGAAAAAAACAGTGCCGTTAAAAATACATATGACACAATTATTGTTATATTCCTGCGATTTAGATTAATTTTCTGCATAATAAAGCCTCCATTTTATGGTTTTAACTGAATTTTTGCCGTTATTGTGAAAAATAATACTAAAACTATTGAAAAAAATAATTAAATGTTATATAATATAAAGGAATATATCTTATACAAGAGATTCGTGTCTATCAAAGAATAGGAGGGATAGAAGTGTCAGATTACAGCAGACGAAACAGAGACAGTCATTCAAATGATGACTTTGATTGGGAATCATTTGACAGAAAGACCTCATCAAGTTCTACTATATCTAATTCGGACAGCGAGCCTTTGCGTCGTAGACGAACAACAACGCATGAGGCTCAAACAAGACGCCGCAGACAGATTACTCCGGCTGAATCTCAAGCAAAGGGCAGACAGCAAAGTAAAACGGAGAGAAATGTAGGCAGTGTTCCACCTTCAAAGAGAAAACGCAGAACGAAAAAAAGATTGACAGAAAAGCAGATTATGTTCAGAAAGAGATTAAGAATAGGAATACTATCAACTGTATTGGTGCTGATTGTTGTATTTTCGGGAATGTTTGTCGGAATGTATGCCGCAGTAACCCGAGAAATAAAGGAAATGAACATAAGAAATCTTGCATTGAATCAGACTTCCGAAGTTTTCTATTACGATAAAAACGGAAAAGAAAAGCAGCTAACAAGGCTTCATTCCGATTCAAACAGCATATGGATTGATTCATCGGAAATCGCACCTTGCTTCAAGGATGCCATAGTTTCAATAGAGGACGAAAGATTCTACCGTCATAACGGTGTTGATATTAAGCGAACGATTGGTGCAACATTTGGATATGCCGTATCAAAAATAAAGGGTACAGATGCAAGCTATGGCGGTTCAACAATCACACAGCAGACTATTAAGAATATCACCAAAGATAAGGAACAGACAGCAACAAGAAAGATTAAAGAAATAATGCGTGCGATTGCTTTTGAGAAACAGCTCGAAAAAGACGAAATTCTCGGTATGTACTGTAATGTCGCACATTTTGCAAACGGTTGTGACGGAGTAGAGGCTGCAGCACGAACATACTTTAATAAATCAGCGTCAGAACTGAACCTCCAAGAGGCGGCATCTATAGCGGGTATTACGCAGTATCCTGAAAAGTATGACCCGATAAAAAATCCTGAAAACAATGTTGAGAAAAGAAATATTGTACTTGCTAAAATGTACGAGCTTGGTAAAATCAGTGAGGAAGAATATAACACAGCAAAGAATTCCAAGCTTGAGCTTGATTTGACTTATGCAAAAGAGCAGAGGACAATGACTTCGTATTTTGAAGACCAGCTTGTGAACGATATAATTAATGACCTTGTAACACGCAAGAATTATACCGAGGAATTTGCAAAGAGTCAGGTATATAACGGTGGATTCAAGATTTATGCAACCATAGACCCTGACATTCAGTCGGCAATGCAGAATGTGTTTGAAAACAGATCTAATTTCCCGACAGCTAACGGAAAAGAACTTCAAGCAGGAATGGTTGTTTCAGACCCGTTTACGGGCGAAGTAAAGGGTATAGTCGGTGGTTTAGGTAAAAAGACCGATATCAGGGGATGGAACAGAGCAACTCAAGCGACATTACAGCCCGGCTCTGCGATTAAGCCTATTTCCGTTTATGCACCAGGTATTGATTTGGGTAAGATTACAGAATCGGATATTGTCAAAGATGAAAAGATAACGATTGATAAGTGGACACCAAAGAACGCATACAGTGGTTTTAAGGGTAATATGACCGTCAAGGAGGCTGTTGCCCGCTCGGCAAATATCCCTGCGGTTAAAGTTCTTGAGAGTGTGGGAGTTTCAAACTCATATGGCTATTTGCAGAACAAATTCCATATATCTACATTAACGGATGGCGATAAAAACTATTCGGCACTTGCTCTTGGCGGTTTGACAAAAGGTGTAACCGTAAAAGAGATGGCGGCGGCATACGGTGTATTTGTAAACGAGGGTAAATATATAACTCCTTACACATACACAAAAGTGCTTGATGCAAATGGCGAAATAGTCCTTGAAAACTATAAGAATGATACACAGGCAATAAGTGAATCTGCGGCATATATTATGTCAGACTTGCTATTAGGACCGACTAATCTTTCAATGGGTACTGCAACAAGTGCAAAATTAAGCAATGGAATTCCCACATACGGCAAGACGGGAACGACAGATGAAAACTTCGATAAGTGGTTTGTTGGTTTCACACCGTATTATGTAGGTGCGGTATGGTTTGGTTTTGATACACCGTCATCATTGTCGCAAGCGGGAGTAACATCAAATCCTGCGGTAACGGCATGGAAACTTGTGTTTGAAAAGATTAGCAGTAATCAGGCATACAAGTCTATAAACAAGCCGTCATCTGTTAAAGAGGTGAGTGTTTGTCTTATAAGCGGAAAGCTTGCAAATTCAACCTGTAACGCCGTAAAGTCATATTTTGTTAACGGTACTGAGCCGAAACAAAAATGCACGAATCATTATGATGCAGAGGAAACGATAGAAGAGGAAGACGAAGAATCCACAGATAAACCCGATTCTACGAATGCACCTGAAGTATCGTCGACACCAACGGAAAAGCCGACTTCAAAACCGCAGTCTACACCTCCGTCATCGGGCGGAAATACTTCACCGTCGGGCGGAAACTCACCATCAGGAGGCAATACGACTCCCGTAAATCCGCCGAATTCGGATGCACAGGGAGATATTGCTGCAGAATAACTAATATTGGGGAGCTGTTGTATATACAGCTCTCTTTTAATGTTTGAATTTTATGCTTGACAAAACGGCTCAAATGGAATAAAATATATATGTATGTTTTTGTTTTGCGGAGGCGGCTATGGCATCAGAATGTGAGTTTTGTATGAACTATGAATATGACGATGAATACGAATGCTATTGCTGTATTGTGGATATGGATGAAGATGAAATTATGCGGCTCTATTCTGATAAGAGGCATGGCTGTCCGTATTTCCGCAAGGGAGATGAATATACAATAGTCAGAAAGCAGAACTGATAGTATGAATTACAAGAAATTGACAGATGATGAGCTTATAACTCTTTCTCAAAAGGGTGATGATGGTGCACTTGAAACCATACTTGTTCGTTATAAGCCGCTTGTTTATAAGAAGGCACAGGCTTATTATCTTGCCGGCGGTGATGATGACGATGTTATTCAAGAAGGGCTAATCGGATTGTATAAGGCGGTTATGAGCTTTAATAAGGAGAAATTCCCGCTTTTTAAGTTTTTTGCAGGGGTCTGTGTTGAGCGGAGGATACTTTCAGCTGTTAAAAAAGCATCAAGGCTTAAACATAATCCATTAAACACATATGTATCGTTAAGCGTATTTAATTCTGATGAAGAGAACACATCTGATGTTGATTTCCTTTTAGATGTAGGAACAGACCGAAATCCTGAAAAAATCCTGATAGAAAAGGAGAATATGTCAGGTCTTGAGGGTAAAATATACGAGGCACTATCCTCATTTGAGATGCAGGTGCTTATGATGGTACTTGACGGATACAGGCACAAAGAAATTGCTGCTGCTTTGGACAGGGATTCAAAAGCGGTTGACAATGCGATGCATAGGATAAAGAAAAAGCTTGAAACTGTTGTTAATGATAGAGGAGAACTGTAAATGTTTGAAGATAAGGTTTTGATATGCAAGGATTGCGGCGGTGAGTTTATATTTACTGCTGGCGAGCAGGAATTTTATGCGGAAAAAGGATTCACTACCGAGCCGCAGCGGTGCTATGGATGCCGCAGACGACGAAAACACAACACAGGCGATGGTAAATCGGCTGTGTTTTACGAGGTTGTTTGCTCCAAATGTGGAGAAATTGAAAAAATTCCGTTCGAACCCAGACATGACAGACCGGTGTTTTGCAGCAAATGTTACAGAGAGGTGAAAGGACGGTAAATATTAGAGAAAGTGGGGTGCAAACCCATGCAATTTAAGCTTAATAAACGGCTTATTCCTATTTCAGATGCTTCAGAAGTGGGAGAAGGCGAAATACTCGTAGAGATAATGACGCTTGGAGAGTTTGACCAGGCACATAAAGGAACATATCACCATGAATTGTTAATGGACTCAATGGAGCATATTCAATTCTGTAAGGCGGAAATTTTGAGAAGCTGCGTTATCGGTACTATGCTTGTACCCGATAAGCAGGACCTTATCGAAAAAGAGTTTGGTTTCGGCTTTTACATTCACAAGGGACATCTTTTATTTATAGATGATACGGGGCGTATTCAAAAAATTGCGGCTCGTTTGCCCGAAATAAAGGCAACAGATACAACTTTGGAGGCAAGATTTTTCCTTGAGCTTATTGAGTTCTTTATAAATGACGATGTTTTGTATTTGCAAAGATACGAGGATATGCTCGTTTCTGTTGAGGAGGACCTTATCGAACGCGATTCGGAGGATTTCCACACTGACATACTTCGTTACAGACGAGAGATACTTATATTAAATGGCTACTATCAGCAATTTACAGAGTTCATACAGATGATTGCGGAGAATAAAAACCAGATGTTTAATGCGGAGGACTGCCGACTGTTTAGAGGAGTTGCAAACCGTATTGACCATTTGTACGATAACACGAAAATGCTTCGTGAATACACCGCACAGCTGCGTGAATTGTATAAATCGCAGATAGACATTGAGCAGAACAAGATTATGCGTACCCTAACGGTTGTAACGACCATATTCATGCCTTTGCAGGTTATAGTAGGATGGTACGGAATGAATTTCAGATATATGCCTGAATTGGTTTCAAAATATGGGTATATTGCAGTTATTATTTTGAGTGCTCTTGTGGTAATAGGTGAGATAATATTCTTTAAAAAGAAAAAATGGTTTGACTAATAAAAAATGGTGCAGCGTATTTGCTGTACCATTTTTGATGAGGGATTATATGCTTGCAAATAAAATGTACATACTTTGGGACTAAAAAAATTTTATAATTATCATATTTCAACAATATTTTATTTCTTGTTGACACAACCTGACAAATAAGATATAATATTATATTGGGATTATAATTTTTAGGCATATATATATTTGGGGGTGTATGGCAAAATATGGTATTTTCGAGCTTGACATTTTTGTGTGTTTTTTTGCCCGTATTTTTACTTTTATATTCGTTGGCAAGAAGTGTTACGCAAAAGAACATTGTCCTTGCGATTTCGTCGCTTGTTTTCTATGCGTGGGGCGAGCCGTCACTATTAATTTTGTTGATTGCAGCGTCGTTAGTGAATTATTTTCTTGCCAGAGGCATTGGAGTGTACCATATTAAAGAAAGTAAGGTTGGTGCTTTAATCCTTACGGCACTTGCAATAATATTTGATATTTTAATGATAGGTGTGTTCAAGTATGCTGGATTTATTGTAAGCAGCGTCAACAGCTTGCTGGGAATGTCGTTTGCAGTCCCGAAAATAAGCCTGCCCTTGGGCATATCATTCTACACATTTCAGATACTTACATATGTATTGGATGTATATAGAAAGGATACACCTGTACAAAAGTCATATTTAAAGTTTATAACCTTTATTGCAATGTTCCCGCAGCTTATTGCAGGACCTATTGTGCGGTATTCGGATGTTGCCGAGGGGCTTAGCGAAAGAAAGGTTACAGTGTCCGATTTCGCTGATGGCTCAACTCAATTTGTTATAGGATTAAGTAAAAAAGTATTTCTTGCAAATTTTGCCGGAGATGCAAAGGATTTGCTTTTTGCCGCATCTGCTGCACCCACCGTTTTATCTGCATGGCTCGGAATAATATTCTACAGCTTTCAGCTTTATTTTGACTTTTCGGGATATTCGGATATGGCAATCGGTATGGGTAAAATGATTGGTTTTAAATTCCCTAAAAACTTTGACTATCCATATATTTCGAGGTCTATCACTGAATTTTGGCGGAGATGGCATATGACGCTCGGCAGTTTTTTTCGTGACTATGTATATATTCCGTTGGGCGGAAACAGATGCTCAAAATTCAGATGGCTTATTAACATAATGATTGTTTGGGGCTTGACAGGTCTTTGGCACGGTGCGTCATGGAATTTCGTGCTGTGGGGATTATACTACGGTGTATTGCTTTTGATTGAAAAACTGTTCTTTAAGAATTGGTCAAAAGTTCCTGTTTTGTCAAACATAACAACTTTGTTTTTTGTTGTTATAGGCTGGACTCTGTTCTACTTCACCGACTTTGAACAGCTAAAAACATTTTTCGGTGTGATGTTCGGATTTAACAGCTATAAGCTTTTTGATATAACAACCGTATCGGTGTTTTTCGGCAATGTAATTTTGCTTGCGGCACTTGTTGTTGCATCAACACCATTACCGTATAAGGTATTTAGTAAGCTCATTTCAATTAAGGGTGTCGGAATGATTATAGAGGGTATTGTTTTGGTCGGTCTTTTCGCTGCATGCTTTGCAACGCTGACAGGTGCAACCTCAAATCCGTTCTTATACTTTAGATTTTAGGAGGATATTATGCGTAAATATTTTATAAGTGTATTATTCATAATGCTTATGTGCATATCCTTCGGATTGTTTATTGCTCCTGCCGACAGGGAAAGCATTTTAGAAGAGAATAGAGAAGTTAAAACAATTCCTGATGTGAATATTTTAGATATCTGGAATGGAGTATTCTCGGCGGGATTTGACGAATATGTAAACGATAACATAGCATTTCGTGGTAAACTAATGGCGGCATCTGATAAAATCCGCAGCAATATAGGCCGTATGCCTGAAAATATGGGCAGAATTATTGTAACCACCTCCGACATCGGAACAGGCGAAACAAATGAAGGGCGACTCGTCCTTTATAAAGGCAGTATTATGGAAATGTTTGAAAAAAATGATGTCGCAGAACAAAGTTATGCAGACGCTTTGAACGAGATACGGGGAGCCTTGACTGATGATGTGAGAATGTATTCAATACTTGTCCCGACGGCACTTGAATTTTCGGATAAAGCATACAGCGATGCACAGGATTCACAGAAAGAGGCTATAGATAAGGTTAATTCGCTTTTAAACGGAGTGTTCCCTGTTGATGTATATTCGGAGCTTCAATTAAATGCGGACGATAATTTGTATTTTAAGACTGACCATCATTGGACAATGGATGGTGCATACTGTGCATATAAGAAGTTTATGGATATGAGTGGCGGTAAGGCTGTAGAAAAATCAGACTATGAACGAAAGGAAAACGGGGAGTTTTACGGTTCACTTTATCTAAAGGCAAAGTCACAGCTTACAGCCCAGGAGAAAGATACGATATACTATTATGATATATCGGAAAAATACGATATATCCATAAAAATGCGTGCAGAGGATAATGTAACTGTGTATGGAGAGGATTCACCTGTATTCCATACCGATAAAGACAACTATCTTCTGTTCTTTGGCGGAGATAATCCTATTATGGAGATAACAAACAATCAAAATATTGACGGAAAGACGATTGTTGTAATCAAAGATTCGTATGCAAATGCATTTTTACCCTGGCTGATTTCAAGTTATGGTAAGGTAGTGGTAATTGACCCGAGGTCATTTGGCGGAAGCCTTGTTGAAGAAGTGAATAATTATAACGCAGATGAAGTTTTGGTATTAAATTATGTATTTTCAACAACATTTAGTGACTATTGTGATATGCTAAAGGGAATAATATAATCCCTAGCATTTCAATATAGAAAAACATTGCAGAAACGAGGTAATAACATGGGCGGTTTTTTTGGTGTAGTTTCAAAAGAGGATTGCGTATTTGATTTGTTTTATGGCATAGATTATCATTCGCATCTCGGTACACGGCGTGCAGGTATGGCTGTTTACGGCAAAGAGGAGGGCTTTGATAAGGCTATCCATAATATTCAAAATACGCCGTTCCGTACTAAATTTTTCGATGAATCTGTTTCGATGCATGGAAACTACGGCATTGGCTGTATTTCTGATTATGAAGCACAACCGATTCTTGTACGCTCGCATCACGGAGCGTTTGCAATAACCACTGTAGGAAGAATTAATAATACGGATGAAATAGTCGAAAAAATAATAGATCAAAAAACTCATTTCTTCCAGATGCGTAACGGGGAAATCAATCAGACAGAGCTCGTTGCTGCAATTATAAATCAGAAAGATAACTTTATTGAGGGCATACAGTACGCTCAAGAAATAATAGACGGCTCATTGAGTATGCTCGTCCTTACGGAAAAGGGTATATATGCAGCTCGTGATAAATATGGCAGAACGCCTATATCTATAGGAAAAAAGGACATAAGCTACTGTGCAAGCTTTGAAAGCTTTGCGTACTTGAATCTTGGTTACACTGATCTTAAAGAGCTTGCACCCGGTGAAATCGTCGTCATTGATGAAAATGGAGTAAAAACGCTCGTTAATCCCAACAATGAGATGAAGATATGTACATTTCTTTGGGTTTACTACGGCTATCCTGCGGCATCTTATGAGGGAATAAGCGTAGAAAAAATGCGATATAACTGCGGTGCGTGTTTAGCAAAGAGAGATACTGTTAAACCCGACCTTGTAGCTGCTGTACCTGATTCGGGAATGGCTCATGCGATTGGCTATTCAAACACAGCACACATCCAGTTTGCCAGACCATTTGTTAAATATACACCGACCTGGCCTCGTTCGTTTATGCCTACACATCAGGATAAACGAAATCTTATCGCAAAAATGAAACTAATACCTATTCATGATCTTATTGAAGGCAAGAAGCTCCTTTTGATTGATGACTCTATAGTAAGAGGAACGCAAATGAGAGAAACTACTGAATTTTTGTATGAGAGCGGGGCAAAAGAGGTACATGTAAGAACAGGATGCCCGCCTATCATTCACGGTTGTAAATATCTGAACTTCTCTCGTTCAGCGTCTGAAATGGAGCTAATAACCCGTCGAACAATAAACGAGCTTGAGGGTTATGATGTGACAGATGATGAAGTATTGAGAGAATATGCTGACCCTAATAGTGAGAAATACAAGAAAATGGTTAACTTAATAGGTAAAAAACTTCATTTCACATCTTTGGAATATCTCCGCCTTGACGATATGCTCGATTCGGTGGGTATTGATAAATCAAAACTCTGTACTTACTGTTGGGACGGAAAAGAATAATGCTAAACATACATTGGTTGCAGGACTGAAGGTCAAAGCAATCAATGTATTTTTTTGGTTGATATTCATAAAAATTTAATAAAATTTCAAAAATAATAATGAAAAATTACTTGATTATAGCAAAAAAGTATGATATAATAAATCTGTGATTATCTGTACACATTTATCAGATACGATTACAGCTGAAAAATCATATTCAGCGGAGGAGGAGAAATTTTATGAAAAAGAGAATAATGCCTATATTGATTGCTGCAGCAAGCTTGTGTACTACAATGAATGTTTTTGCGGATTACTCATTTAGTGATATAGCCGGAGAGAATTATTCATGGTGTGCACCGCAGATTGAGACTATGTATAAGGCTGGATATATAAATGGTTATGGAGATGGCACATACCGTCCGGATAATCAGGTGACGAAACTTGAGTGTATTGCATTGTTTGCAAGAGCAATGGGAAGTGCTGATAAGGCTAATGATGAAATCCTGGAGTTGGCACACTCCCAGTATGACAGTGCCTTGGCAGGCAGCAGCTTGGCTTGGGGTCAAGATGAGCTTGCATATATGATGTACAAGGGTGCCATAAAGCAGGCTGACCTTACTACATATATTAATGGTGACGAAAAGAATAAACCAATGACAAGAGGCGAAGCGGCTGTTATCATTACAAAGGCTATGGGCGGAGAAACAAAAGCCATTTCAAACTCAGCGGTATCGTTACACTATAAAGATGCAAGAGATATTCCAACAAATATTTTGCAGTATGTAAAGTTTGTTACGGACGAAGGTATAATGAACGGTATTGATGATGCGTTTTGTGCTGACGGTACAGTAACAAGGAGCCAGATAGCTGTTATGCTTAACCGTGTAACTGACAAATGTGATTACACATTCAAGAAGGGTAGAATTAACAGCGTTGATACAGAGAACGGAGTAATCAAATATACAGAAAACGGCTCAACAGAGAAAGAACTTGAGTATTCATCAGAAACTCTATTCTATATAAAGGGCGAAAAGACAACAGTTGACAATATACCTGATAATGTAGCAGTATTAATACAGTATTCGGGAAGTGATGTTGTTTCGTTTGACGCAATGTCAGATGTAGGAGATGAAAAGATAACAGCTGTTTATGCCGGATATAACACTTCGGGCAATACTATGCTAATCAAAGTGAAATCATCAGAAGCCTCACAGAACATCAAAACATATTCGGCATCAATAGATGTCCCTGTCACATATCAGGGTACACCTGCAACAATTAAGTCGCTCCAGAACGGTGATTCTGTTATATTGTCATTGTCAGATGGAAAAGTTCAGTCAATAGAAGCTGTTGGAAAAGAAGCAGAGATTAAAAATGCGACTGTTGCAAGTGTAGATATAAGCGGCGATACTGTTTATGTGACAATATCATCTTCTGATGAGGAATTTGACGGTAACAAGTATCCTGTTTCGGACACTGTATCGGTTAAGAAAAACAACAAAGATGCTGATTTAACATCCCTTTATCCCGGAGATAAAATTACTTTAACTTTAAAATACGGTGAGATAGTTAAGATTTCGGCAACTGCGGTTAACAGCACTATCGAAGGTGTTATTACAAACATAAGTATCGGCACAAAGAATGAGATTACTCTAAATGTAGGCGGAAATACAAAAACATACCTTGTTCCGATGGATTGCAGTATTGAGAAAAATGGCGAAACAACCGATATATATGCATTACGTTTGGGTGACAACTTAAAACTTACAGTACAATCAGATACAGTTATAAGCATTAAATCGGTTGCCTCTGTAACCATTCAATCCGGAAAAGTTTCGGGAACAGTAACAGCTGTTAATTCAAGCTATAAGTTTGTGTCTGTATTAACAGAAGGTTCAACAGAGCCAATTAATGTTCACATAAACTCAAGCACAAAATACACACTTATTAAGGGTACATCAAACAAGACGGGACTTGCTATGATTACAGCAGGCGATGTGGTTGAATGTTATGTAACGCCAACAAATGGTGCGTATGTTGCAGATCTTATAGTAATTTCAAAGACAAACTGAAATTAAATATTATAACGGAGGCTGGTACAGGTAAACTGTTTCAGCCTCGGTTTATTTATCGGATAAAAGGAGAATTCGATTTTATATGCTAAATTGGTTAAAAAAATATTCAAAATGGGCTACTTATTTCCTGGTTGGTACAGCACTTATAGCGGTTTATAAGACCTTTGACAGCTTGGGCTCGCTTTGGACGGGTGCTATTCATATACTTTCTGCGTTTAAGCCCTTTATTTTAGCGTTTGTTATTGCGTATATGCTTAATATCCCTGTCAGAAAGCTTTCATCTTTGCTGGAAAAGAAGGTAAAGTCAAAATTTGTTCAAGAACACACATCGGGAATAAGTATAGCGATAGTGTATGTCATTTTTATAGTATCTTTAGTGCTTATAATCGGTTCTATTGTTCCTGCTATGATTTCAAACTTAGTTGAAATGTATAGCAACATACCATTTTATGCACAAAACATAGTTGATTTCGTAAACAATTTTGAACCTGCTCAAAAATTGGGATTTCATCTTGAAACAATGGATTTAGTAACTCAATTAAGCAGTATTGCAGAGAAAATATTTTCAACGGATATAATGGATTACCGCGATGGTTTGAGAACTATAACGGACGGTATATGGTCATTTGCATCGGGCTTTATGAGTGTGTTTATAGCGTTGATTGCATCTGTTTATATGCTTCTTGATAAGGATAGGATTATAAACTGCATAAAAGATATTGCAAATAAAACTGCCGCAGGCAAAAATACAAGTAAATTTTTGGAACACTGTTCAAGAACAAACGAAATATTTACCCAGTATATCTATTCAAGATTAATCTGCTGTTTGGTTATGGCGATTGCATCAACCGTAATCCTTGCACTTATGGGTGAAAAGTATGCACTCTTGTTGGGTATTTTTATAGGATTTATGGACTTAATTCCATACTTTGGTTCGATTATATCGTGGGTTATCAGCTTTGTTATAATGGCAATTTCGGGTGGATTTGTACATTCGGTTTGGTGTTCGATAGTATTGCTGGTTCTCCAGCAGATAGACGGAAATATATTGGCACCTAAAGTAACCGGTGACCGCCTTGAAATACGGCCTTTGGCTATTATAATAGCCGTATCTGTAGGCGGTAGCTTGTTTGGTTTTGCAGGAATGTTAATATCAGTTCCTGTGGTAGCAATTTTGCGCGCAGCTGTATCGGAGATAATAGATTCAATAGCTGAAAATAATGTTAAGGGATGACAATATGGAGATTGCTGTAATTGGCGGAGGAGCGTCGGGTCTTTTGGCAGCTATATCCGCAAAAGATTACGATACGCAGGTTACTGTATATGAAAAAGAAAAGAGAGTGGGAAGAAAAATCCTTGCTACAGGCAACGGAAGGTGCAACCTGACCAATATAAATGCTTCAGAAAAAGATTACCATAGCTCTGATTTAAGCTTTATAAGGGGTGCAATAAATCGTTTTTGGGTTAAAGAAACATTATCACTTTTTGAGGAATTTGGTGTGCTTTGGAAGGAAGAGGATAGAGGTAAGGTATATCCATATTCAGATACTGCATCATCAGTTTTGGATATTTTGCGTTATCGTGCAGATATGTCAGGAGTAAAAACAGAGTGTGAATTTAATGTAAAATCTATTAAAAAGAATAATAAAGGGTTTGTTATTGAATCGAAAACGGGTGAGATTAGGCACTGTGATAGAGTTATTATTGCAGCAGGCGGAAAAGCGTCACCATCCCTTGGCTCTGACGGAAGCGGATATACATTACTTAAAAGCTTTGGGCATTCTATAACAAGCTTATATCCATCTCTCGTTCAAATTAAGACAGAAACGGATTTTGTAAGAAAGCTGAAAGGAATAAAAATAAAGGCTAAGGTATCTCTTTCGGGACGAACAGAGGAGGGCGAGCTATTGTTTACCGATTACGGAATTTCAGGACCGCCCGTGTTCGCACTTTCAGCATATTTGAACGGTAGCAAAAGCGTAAAAATAGATATGATGCCGGAATATTCATACAGTGATGTATATGATATGCTATGTACACGCTGTGCGTATCTGTATAACACCACGCTTGAAGATTTCTTTGTTGGTATGTTGAATAAGCGTGTTGGCCTTGCAGTGCTTAAACAAGCAGGGGTTATGCCGTTGTCCCGTATGTCACACTCACTCACAGAAAAGGAAATAAAAGCTGTGACAGAAGTGATAAAATCGCTCACTTTAAGTATTGAGGGTACTACGGGGTGGAATAATGCCCAGGTTACAAAAGGAGGGGCGGTGGTGTCTGAATTTGATTCCGTAACTATGGAATCAAAGCGAGTAAAAGGTCTGTACGCTTGCGGAGAGATACTTGACATTGATGGAGATTGCGGAGGATATAATCTGCAATGGGCTTGGAGTTCGGGATATTTGGCAGGCTGTGCGGCTAAAAATAGTTTACAAAGGGGATAATTTATTGTGAAAAATCCATTATATATAAAAAGGGGTTATCAATTCCTTGTAATTCTCGGCAGACATTTTATCGCTTTAGGCATTTGTATATTATGTGAAATATTTGGCGTACTCGGCTTTTTTCAGTTCAACTTTATGCGTATTTTGTTGGGTATAACATTTGCGGGAGTGCATTTTTATATCTTGTATAAGGGAGCGTTAACCTTGGCAAAAGGGGATTTAAAATCATATACACCGCTTGACTATAACGCAAAATGGGCAATACTATGGGGAGCGATGATAAGCGTCATAACGCTTGTATTTATGTTACTCTATCGTTTGAATTGGATATTCTTTTCAGTAGACGGCGGAATGACAAATAATGTATCGGTTGTGATGAATTTTGTTTTCTATCTTTTAGAATCGCCGTATATGGCTTTTCTATACGGCGTTAAAACACCGGGAACACTACCTTGGTATATATCTGCGGTTATGCTGATTTTGCCTATATGTGCGACATATACCGGTTATTATTTAGCTCGTAATGAGGATAAGGTAAGAGGAAAAATTCATGATATTATGTTTGAAAGCAGTGAAGACGAGGAATAATATTGCGTAATAAATGTAATAGAAATGTAAAAACGATGTTATTGACATTAAAGTGATACAAATATATAATTATGTAAGGATAATGGGTATATTTATACACAATTAAAAACATCCGAATAAGCGTAGAAATCGGAGGGAAAGAACTATGATTTGTAGAGAATGTGGTGCGAATATTGACGATAATGCTATTGAGTGCAAATTCTGTGGAGCGGTATATGGAGAAAATGCATCCGAAGAGGTTTCTGAACAGGTAGAAACCGAAACTGTTTCAGAAGAAATGCCTGTAGTAAATGATAGTACTGAGGCAATCTTTGATGAAAATGATGCAAAGCGTAAAATCCAGATAGAAAGAATTCGTGCTGATAAACAGTCGAAGCTCGAGGAAATAGAAAAGCGTCGTCGTGACAAAAAAAGAAAGCAGCAGAGAATACGAATTCTAATAATTCTGATTGCAATTCTATGTGCAGGTGCAATTGCAGCAGGAGTGTATTATATAGGTACTTCATCCGGGAATAGCGGTAATGATGTTGTAGTGGTAACACAGCGTCCGACGAACACACCGAATGCGACAGAAGAGCCTACTGAAATACCAACTGTAGAGCCTGAACCCGAATCGACAGAAACAGTTACAGCTGCACCGACAGTAACGGAAACAGCAACCAAAAAGCCGTCGTCAGCTACGACTGCTGCTCCAAAAAAGAGTAACACAACACAGTCAAAGCCGACAGCAACTAAAAAGCCTGCATCAGCGAATGCTTCTACAGCAAAGAACAAGATAACATCCGCACTTGTTACAGGAGGAGATGTTATAAAAGCTAATGGAAAAACTTATATGTCATTCACATATAATGGTGCTGTAGAGTACGCCAAAGTATCTGATAATACTACAACGAATTTTGTTAAGGGTAAGCCTATAACCCTAAGCGGTTATCAGACAGACGAGGTTTATAATGGTAAGAAGGTTTATGCAATAACAAGTATTACTAATTATAAGAGCGGAACATATATATTCCCGTCATCGGGCAGTAAGCTCCTAACAGATGCTGATATGGCAGGCAAGTCGGCAGCACAGTTACGCTTGGGCAGAAATGAAATATATGCCCGTCATGGCAGAAAGTTTAATGATAGCTCGTTACAGAGTTATTTCGAGTCATGTTCATGGTACAAGGTGAATGCAGGATATAACTACAGCAACGATTCGGCAAATCTTAATGAGATTGAGAAAAAGAATATCCTATTTATTAAATCATATGAAAATGCACTTGGACAGTAAATAATCATTGAAAACAAACAATGCCCCCGAATTATAATATTCGGGGGCATTGTTTGTTTTATACTAAATCAAACTGAACTTCGGCATCTTTGACAATACCGTCAATGATAGCGGTTGCTTCTTCTGAAGAATCTGCGAAGGTTCCGAGATACAATTTAATTTTAGGCTCTGTACCTGACGGACGAACAATGAAATATGATTTATTGTCGGATAAATCGTAGCGTAGTACATTCGATTTCGGAAGACCAACAAGAGGAGTTTCGCCTTTTGATGATTCTTTGATTGTCTGTGACAAGAAATCTGTAACCTTAACAACAGATAATCCGTTAACTGATGTCGGAGGAGTATTTCTCAAATTAGAAAGAATCGTAGCCATTTTTTCCATACCGTCTTTTCCGGGCATAGTGTATGCCATAGTTCTCTCTGTGTAGTAGCCGTATTCCTTATAAATATCCTCTAACGCTTCGTATAGCGATTTACCCTTTGTCTTATAATAAGCAGCCATCTCAGCGATAAGCATTGATGCTACAACGCCATCCTTATCACGGGCATGGTTTCCTACAAGGTAGCCATAGCTTTCCTCGAAGCCGATAAGATAAGTATGTGAACCGGTATTTGCAAATTCGGTCATCTTTTCACCGATATATTTAAATCCTGTTAATACGCTTATTGTTTCAATGCCATATTTCTTTGCAATCGCCGCTGCAAGCTCTGTCGTAACGATAGACTTGATAACAATACCGTTTTTGGGGAGTACGCCTTGTTCCTTTTTTGAACGGAGTATGTAATCAACAAGCAAAGCACCTGTCTGGTTACCTGTAAGAGTTCTGTATATACCGTCAGCATCACGAACTACTATTCCCACACGGTCGCAGTCCGGGTCTGTTCCGATAATTACATCGACATCATTTTCCTTTGCCATTTCAATAGCAATAGTGAACCCCTCTTTATTTTCAGGGTTAGGGGATTTAACAGTAGGGAAGTTTCCGTCCTCTGTATCCTGTTCCTTAACAACAAGAACATTCTTAAACCCAATTCTTTTTAAAATTTCCTTTACAGGGCGTGAGCCTGTGCCGTGAAACGGTGTATAAATTAATTTAAATGTATCTGCTACAGCTGTCACCGCGTCGGGATTAAGCTGTTGTGTCTTTATTGTTTCAAGGAACTTTTCATTCAAGTCAGGACCTACAATCTCGAGTAGACCTGATGCCTTCGCTTCGTCCATTTCAAAGAACTGAACATCAAATATATCTGTATTTACCATCTCGTCCGTAACAGTTTTAACAGCTTCGGGGGGTAACTGACCGCCGTCAGGGCCGTAAACCTTGTATCCGTTATATTCTTTCGGATTGTGAGAAGCAGTTATCATAACACCTGCTGCACAGCCAAGCTCACGGATACCGAACGAAACCTCGGGTACTGAATGGACTGTATCAAACAAATATACTTTAATGCCTGCTTTTGTTAGAACTTTAGCTGTTTCTTCA
This sequence comes from Clostridia bacterium, assembly GCA_036311705.1. Lineage (GTDB taxonomy): Bacteria > Bacillota > Clostridia > UBA1381 > UBA1381 > Ornithomonoglobus. Next base: position 2,693 of record JAXJPK010000185.1, on the reverse strand, counting down.
GCAAATTCACGGGACATTATACGGGTATCGTAGCCAATAAGCACACCATTTGCCGCAGCTTTTTTTCCTTCTTTGTTAACATATGCAGCAACACCCGCTGTTGCATGACGAACATTGTATATATTTATTCTGTTAGTGCCTATTCCGAGGACGCCTCTCATTCCTGCCGTACCAAACTCAAGGTCACGGTAGAATCTGTCTTCGATTTCTTTTTGGTCATTTTCTAAAGCCTTTAATTCAGACTTTTCCAAGTCGCTCAATATGCTTGATGTAAGCCATTTTTTATAATTATCTGTATAACTCATATTTATAATCTACCTCCATCTATAATAAATATATTATATAACAAAACATCTAAATATTCAAGGGTATATTTTAAATTTATCACAACTTCACACTATATTTATACATATAACAAAAATCAAGGTTTACAATGACGGCAAAATATGATAAGATTATATTAATAAATACGGATTAATACGGGAGTGAAATTGATGAAAAGAATAGTAAGCCTTATTAGGAAAGCGGTTGATGAATATGGAATGATACGGGATAATGAGCGGGTTGCTGTAGGTGTTTCGGGCGGAAAGGATTCGATGGTTTTGCTTGAAGCACTGCATATGCTTTCAAAATATCATCCAAGCAATTTTACGGTTGTCGGCTTGGCTATCGACCCGGGATTTGGCGGAGATTATACTATTGTTGAGGATTTTGCGAGGGAAATTGGAGTTGAGTTTCATACAAAGAAAACACAGTTTAAGGAAATAATTTTTGATGAACGAAAGGAGCAAAGCCCATGCTCACTATGTTCCAAAATGCGTAGAGGTGCGTTGAATGATATGGCAAAGGAGCATGGCTGTGACACGCTTGCTTTGGGACATCATATGGACGATGTGCTTGAAACATTTTTTCTATCGCTGCTATACGAGGGTAGGGTGAATTGCTTTTCGCCTTTTACATATCTTGACCGTTCAAGGGTTACACAGATAAGACCTATGATATATGTAAGAGAGTGTGACATAAAAAGTGCGGTTAACAGAAACCATATACCTGTTATGCCAAAAGTGTGCCCCGTTGACGGTATAACCAAACGGTCTGATATGAAGGATATAATAAAAGATTTAGAGAAAAGGACGACCCCGGGTTTGAAAAAAAGGCTTTTTCATGCTGTTGCATCGAGTGGTATTGAGGGCTGGAAAGAGTTCTAACCGTACTTGACATAAGTAGAAAATTAATATATAATTACTATGTGAAATGAGGTATATAGATACATAGCGTTAAGGAATTGGTTTAGATGAAGAAAAAAATCTATATGGACGACTTATTGTGGAAAAACCAATCGAATGAGCGTTTGCAGTTTTTGATGCTTTTTGCAATAAGAATTGTCGAAAATGTTATGGCGAGTTTTATTCCGTCAGTTCTGGGATTGATGATTGTGTATATAAATCCAGGTGGACGGATTATGGCTGTCACGAAATTAGTTGCGTTTGTAGCCTTTTGCGTAGCAAACTGGATATTTTGGATGCGGTATGCAAAACAGCGAACAAAACGCTTTGAGTTTTTTGTTATTAACGGATTAGCATATTTAGTATATGCGGTAATTTCGTTTGCAGTATATTATCTGCCCTTTACAGGCAGATTCGTTTATTCCGTACTGTTCTCAAATCTGCGTATGTTCGAGATATTCGGATACACAACAAAGCAGTCACTTATATATACACATATATTCGTAGCCCTTCTTATGGTCGTTTGTGAAACATATTCGCGAATGTACTATAAAGCTTTGCTTAAAAAGCTTGCCGAAAATGGTGCAGATGCTATTGAGGTCGATATGTGGAAGGGTAAGGTACCTAAAAAGCAAGATGAAAGCGTTGAGTTTCTTACATTGGAGGAAATGAGCCTTGAAATGGAAAGAGAGCAGATTGAGGGTTGGAAACGCCTTAAAAAAGAGGCTGATGAAGCAGAAGAAGAGTATGATGGTATTTGTGATGTCAACATGACAAAAGGAAGGGGCGAAACGGTAAAGAAAACGGAGGTTGATGACCCTGACAATGACATTGATGAAAATGACTTTATTTTAGATGCCAAAACTCAAAATGCGTATGCTGATTATGATTCAGAGAGTTTATGGAATAAAGAAATTTACCAAAATCGGACGAATGATGGAGCTCCTATTTATGATTACACGGACGAGCCTGATGAGCTGCCCGGATTCTTTGATTTACCGGAGGAAAGTATGCAACTTCGGTATGATGTAGAGAATGATACTTTGTGGGACAGTGAAATGCATCAAGGCGGAGGAAATAAATCTAACAATAGAGATGTTAAAGAATACACTCCCTCGGATGAGGCTATATCCGATAATACCCCATATGACTCTGATAACTTGTGGAACAAATCTTTCTACAAGGGCAGGAAAAACAGTGAAACGCAAAATGATAAAAATGTTTCGGAGGAACACCATCAGAATTATATTGCAAATTATTTCAGTGATTATGATACCGATAATTTATGGGATAATACCACCCAAGGAAAAAACAAAAAGGAGAACAAAAATGAGCAAAATTGATTTTAACGAGAAAAAAGGATTTATTTCGGATATGGATGGCGTTATATATCATGGCAACAGAATCCTGCCGGGTGTAATTGAATTCGTTAATTGGATGATTGAGAACAAGAAAAAGTTTGTATTT
>JAXJPK010000184.1:0-2688 GCA_036311705.1 Clostridia bacterium | reverse complement strand
TGCAAGGTTTGTGTTCGCCGTAAGCGGCAGAACGCAGCCTGCGGTGATTATTTTATTTTCACGGATTATAACAGCACCGTCATGCAGGGGCGTGTTGGGAACAAATATGTTTTTTAACAATTCCTTTGACACATCTGCGTTTATAAGCGTTCCGCTGTTCATATATTCACCAAGCCTTGTATGGCGTTCGATTACAATTAACGCACCCGTACGGGTTTCGGACATATCAATAGCGGCAGATGTGATATTGTTTATCACCGATTCCAAGCCTTGTGCATCACCCACAGAGTCAAACGCAATACCCAGCACCCTGCCAATCTTTACTCTGCCCATTTTCTCAAGTAAGGAGCGAAGCTCGGGCTGAAATATAACAATTACTCCGAACATTGCCACCTGTACAAGAGCGCTTAGTATGTAATGCAAGGTGTTTAATCGGAATATATCACTCAACAGGTATGCGGCAATGATAATAAATATACCTTTTACAAGCTGTATGGCTCTTGTGCCTTTTATGGCTATCATAAAATAATAAACGGCAATCGCTACAATAAAAATATCAAAAAAATCCGATATCGACATTATACTTATAAACTTTATTGCATAATCAAAAAATCCCTGCAATGCGGGTAAAACCATACTATCGCCTCCGTTGTATTTTTTCTCTGATTTTATTATACTATATTCCAATCAAAATTTCTATATGTTTTTTGTAAATTTTTTTATTTTTTTAGTCCGTTGACATTATTTCTGCGCTGTGCTATAATTAATGAAACAAGGACGCTTTTATATAAGGAAGAAATACAAATGAAACGAACTCTTTTTAAAACGGGATTGGCAGACGGTATCCCCATTGCATTGGGGTATTTGGCTGTATCCTTTTCTTTTGGCATTGCCGCAGTTGCAGCAGGACTTTCACCCATAGAAGCCATTTTAATTTCAATGACGAACCTCACCTCCGCAGGTCAGTTTGCAGGAATTAATACCATCGTTTCGGGCGGTACATACTTTGAAATGGCACTTTCGCAGTTCATTATTAATTTGAGATATTCGCTAATGGGGATTTCGCTCTCACAAAAGCTCGATAAATCGTTCAAACGCATACACACCGTCGTTCTCGGTCACGCTTTGACAGACGAGATTTTTGCCGTTGCGGCGAGCCGAACAAAGCCGATAAGACCTATATATTTTCTCGGGCTTGCCATGCTCCCCTATTGGGGCTGGGCATTGGGTACGGCGGCAGGTGCGTATTTTGGCTCATTCTTGCCGGATATGCTTTGCCAGGCGTTATCGGTTGCAATTTACGGTATGTTTATAGCTATTATTGTTCCTGCAATCAAAATGAACAGGAGTATAACTATTGTGACGCTTTCGGCTATCTTAATCAGCTGTGTGATTTATTATGTGCCGATGTTTGACAAGGTTTCGCAGGGCTTTTCCATTATTATATGTGCCGTTATAGCGTCTGCAATAGGTGCATTTATATTCCCGACAGAGGAGGCAGATGATGAATAATTTTGCTATATATCTGATTGTGATGTTCGGCGTTACATACCTCATCAGGGTTATGCCGCTGATGCTGATACGAAAGAAAATCGAAAATAGGTTTATACGGTCATTTCTTGCATATATACCATACACAGTGCTTGGTGCAATGACCTTCCCTGCTATTTTCCACGCTTTGGATAATCCTATTGCAGGTGTTATAAGTGCGGCTTGCGGCATTGTGCTTGCCGTTTGCGGCAAGGGGCTTTGTACCGTTGCAGCAGGGACTGCGGCTGCGGCATACATAGCAATGCTTGTACTGTGACAGACGGTTGCAAAATAAAAGGAGTTACTATGGCAAAAAAGAACGATATTATTGAACTTAAATCACAATTAAGCGAAAAGAAGCTCCAGAAAATGTATGTGTTCTATGGCGAGGAGGAATACCTTAAAGAACACTACATCAGAAAAATCGAGGAGCTTGTCCCCGACTGCGGGCTTGAGGAGTTTAACAGAATTAAAATTGAGGGTACTGCCGACTACGGTATATATGACGATGCTTTCGAGGGTATGCCGATGATGACTGACCGCCGTATTCTTTTAATTCGTGACAGTAATATCTTTATAACACGCCGTTCGGGCGGTATGATACCGCCCAATGACGAGCAAAAGGAGTTTTGGCTTGATAAGTTCAAGCGTTTGTCTGACGATACGGTTGTTATATTTTGCGAAAAGAATGTTGATGCGAGAAGTGCGTTATATAAAGCCGCAGGAAAAGCAGGAATGCTTGTTAAATGCGAGTATCTGCCCCCAAACGAGCTTGCATCATGGGCGGTACGCCGTGCGGCAAAAGCCAATAAAAAGCTTGATAACAGTTCCGCACAGTATCTTGTGTCCGTCATAGACCCGGGTATGAACAGCCTCGAAAACGAGCTTGACAAGCTGCTGAATTTCTGTGACGATACCATATATAAGTCTGATATTGACAGGGTGGTATCCAAATCTATGGCAGTTCAGATTTTTGATATTACAGACGGCATAACCGAGCGGAATGCCGAAAAGGTGTTCAAGGCTGTAAACAGCTTAAAAACGCAAAAAGAGAGTGCGTTCGGTATTCTATATCTGATATATTCCAATGCCGAAAAAATGCTTCATCTAAAGCTTTCAGGGATAACTAACCGAAATGAGGCGGCACAGCTTTTGGGC
>JAXJPK010000183.1:0-3226 GCA_036311705.1 Clostridia bacterium | reverse complement strand
GCAATAAATTCAGGGTGTGAATGTCCCAACGCATTTACGGCAATACCGCCGAGAAAATCATAATAAACATCACCATTGTCGGCATACAGCTTCATACCATCGCCATGAGTGAAAGCAACAGGCAGTCTGTCGCCAAAGGTATTCATATAATACTCTTTATCCAAATTTACTATATCTTTTAACATATGTAAAATCCTTTCAAAATAAAGAAAAACCCAGCCGATTAACAACTCGGTTTTTCAATAATACAGACATTATACACCTTTTTGAATAAAAATGCAAGTCTTTTTAATAAAAAATTAGAAAATATTCAAATTTAGTGTTTTTTTATTCATTAAATGTATTTTTCTATTAAATCTGCATAATCATCAAACGAATGTGCTCCCACAACTCGCTCAACGGGCTTGCCGTCTTTGAACACTATAACAGTCGGAATTGATACAACTGCATTTTGGGCAGCAAGTTCACCCGCCTCATCAACATTGACCTTGCATATCTTCGCCTTTCCTGCATACTCCTCGGCAATTTCCGCAATTACGGGTCCGACCATCTGGCAAGGTCCGCACCAGGGTGCCCAGAAATCCACGAGGACAGGTACATCAGACTTTACTACTTCACCCTCAAAATCTCTTGCTGTTAAATTAATCTCCATTTTCTTTTCCTCCTTCATTTATATCCACATATTGTTGTGCGGCAACGACGATTTCCGCCCTGCCGTTTGTTAACTCAATAAGCTCACGAGTAAGCTTTTCCGTATCGCTTACAGGCACTGCAACAAAAAATGTCACATCATTTTCATATACCGTGTCACGAATTATATATCCACCCGACGCAAAGAAATATTGAAGCTTTCCCACCAAGTCATAATCCGTCTTTACCGAAATCACATCGCACATCATTCGGGTTACGATACCCGATTCGGTCAAGCCCAATTTTGCCGATGCACCATATGCACGAACAAGTCCGCCCGTTCCGAGCAGCGTTCCGCCAAAATATCTCGTCACAACAACTATAACATCAACAAGTCCCGAATTTCTTATCATATCAAGGACAGGCATACCTGCGGTTCCGCTCGGTTCGCCGTCGTCGGAGTATCTGCATATATTATTCTCATCTATCACATAAGCATATACATTATGCGTAGCATCGGAATATTTTGAACGGATTTTCGCAAGATACTCCAACGCCTCCGCCTCCGTTGATACAGGCATAACATGAGAATAAAACTTCGATTTTTTCTCAATCATAAGCGTTTCGGATTCCGCCAAAACCGTTTTATATATGTCCTTTTTAGACACATCTATCACTATCCTTTGTTTATTTCATACTCTTTAAGCCGATTATATACTATATCGTCTATTAAAACAGTAACCTCTGTTCCGTCTGCGGTATAGTTCTCCGACAATACCTTTTCGCTGCTGTGAAGACTGTTCAGAACACCGCCTTGACTGTACGGTATAAGCAGAGTACGCTCCTTTTTCTTGCCCGGGGCAGTATCTGCGATTGCATTTATCAGCTCGTCTATTCCCATACCTGTTTTGGCACTTATAAATACACTACAACCGTCCTCGGCAGGAATATAATCGCCGTCAAGGTCGCATTTATTGTAAACATTAATAACAGGTTTCCCACCTGCACCTATTTCGGTGAGGACATCTTTAACAACTTTTATGCAATTATCCGCCTCGGGAGATGACGCATCAATAACATGAATCAGAAAATCCGCCGATGCCGCCTCCTCAAGTGTTGATTTAAAAGCTTCTATTAAATAATGCGGTAGTTTACGGATAAATCCAACAGTATCTATTAAAACAATTTTTCTGTTATCCTCAAGAGTTATCGCCCGTGATGTTGTATCGAGCGTTGCAAAGAGCTTGTCCTCCGCAAAAACGCCTGCATCTGTCAAACGGTTTAGGAGCGTGGACTTTCCTGCATTTGTATATCCGACAATCGCCGCCGTTATAACCCCGTCTTTCTCCCGCCTGCCACGCAATAAAGAGCGGTGCTTTTTAATCTCTCGGATCTCCTCCTCCAATGCCGCAATTCTTGTGCGGATATGACGGCGGTCACTTTCAAGCTTTGTTTCGCCCGGTCCTCTTGTTCCGATACCTCCGCCCGTACGGCTCAGTTCAATTCCCATACCTCTTAATCTCGGCAGCTGGTATTTAAGCTGTGCAAGCTCAACTTGAAGCTTACCCTCACCCGACCTTGCACGCATAGCGAATATATCGAGTATCAGCATTGAACGGTCAAGCACCCTGACGCCTATGTGTTCGCTTATATTTCTTAACTGTACGGGCGATAATTCATCATCGAACACCACAAGTGTTGCATCTAACGCAACAACAGCTTCCTTTAATTCGTCAAGCTTACCCTCGCCAAAGTATGTTCCGCTGTCCGGAATAGGTCGATTTTGTACCATCTCGCCTACAACCTCGCCGCCCGCCGTATCAACAAGCTCGCCAAGCTCCCGCATAGACTCGTCCGTCGTGTCATTTATATAATCACGGCTACCCGTATGCAGACCTGCTATAATTACTCTTTCCCTGTCATCATCTCTGTAATCCATAGCTACCTCCGTATGTTCATATATTTAGTATAACAGAAAAACAGTAAATAGTACAGCTATTTTTGAAAATTTATAAAAAAAGTTTAAAAAGCTCTTGCAAAATTCTAAATTTATGATATAATAGTAGGGTATTAGTGTAATTATGTGGGTATTCCCGTCATTTTCGGGTTACGCTCGCTTGCAAAGGAGGGTAAACTTATGCAGACTTTATTTATTGTACTTCACCTAATTGTTACAGTACTTCTTATAGGTATCGTACTATTGCAGGAGGGCAAGGACCCCGGTATGAGAGGTATTCAGGGTGCGTCATCCGATATGGGAGATTCATTCTTTAAGAGAGCCGGCGGTACTACAAAGGAGAAAATGCAGATAAGACTGACAACTACAGTTTCGATTCTGTTCCTTATAACAACATTAGTGCTTATTATGCTTACAGCACAGTAATTGATTCATATAAAGGTGATGTAAAAAAAGCATCGACCGTTTGACGGCAAATTTATAAAAAAGCATTGTTAAACAGTTATTTTTGAGGAAATCTGCAAAACTGCAGATTTCTTTTTATTGTATGTATTAAAACTACAAACGAAAACCGTCCCTCACACACCCATATATAGCTTCGGATAACCCTCATAGCCCTGCTATTCGGCGGTTTTCGTC
>JAXJPK010000182.1:0-1920 GCA_036311705.1 Clostridia bacterium | reverse complement strand
CCCCTCGTTATCGCTGTTATAGTAATCACTGTCAATAATACCGACAGTATTGTTAAGTTGAAGTCGGAACTTAAAACCAAGTCCGCTTCTTGGATAAAGCTTAAGAACCCAGCCGTCCTCAATCCATACCCGTATTCCCGTAGGGATTTTTATGGTTTCTCCCGGTGCAAGAGTGATTTCGCAGGGTGTGAAAAAGTCATATCCCGCAGAGCCCGAGGTTGCCCGTTTCGGGAGCTTTATATTATCATATATTGATTGAATATCCGAACATTCGGGGAATTCATCGGCAAATGCCGCACGAAAGTTTTCAAAACTTACTTTCTCAAATTTGGCAATCTTTTTCATTTTATGTAATCAGTCCTTTCGTATTCATTAAACTTTATAATATATTATACAATATGGCGGTAATAAAATCAAGAGAAAAGAAAAAATAGATGTTTTTATTGCTTTTTATAGTGTATTATGGTATAATTGTGATATATGATTTTCCTATAGCTTAAATGTCAAAGCTCTGGGCAAACAGGAGAGAGATTTTAATGGACGAATTACTAAATAAATGCACTATGGCAAAGGATGCGGCACAGAAAATGGTTACCGTGTCTACTATTGTAAAGGATAATGCGTTAAAGGCGATAGCCGATGCGTTAGTCGAAAATGCAGACGAGATTATTGCCGCAAATAAAGAGGATGTTGAAAATGCCGTCAAAAATGGTATTCGCAAAGCTATGATAGACAGATTGACGCTCACAAAAGACAGGATTTGTGCAATGGCAGACGGCGTCAGAGAAGTGGCGGCACTCAATGACCCCATAGGCGAGGTTATTAATATGACAAAACGCCCCAACGGTCTTGTTATCGGTAAAAAGAGAGTGCCGATGGGCGTTATAGGTATCATATACGAGGCTCGCCCGAATGTTACGGCAGATGCGGCGGCGTTGTGCTTAAAAACATCAAATGCGTGCATTCTGCGGGGCGGAAGTGAGGCAATTAAGTCGAATACCGCCATAATGAGAATAATGCAAGGTGCAGCGTATTCAGCAGGGATACCGGAGGGTATGCTCAATGTAATAGAGGACACATCAAGGGAAACGGCGACAAGACTTATGAAAATGAACGGGTATATTGATATGCTTATCCCGAGAGGCGGAAAAGGTCTTATAAAGAGCGTTGTGGAGAATGCAACAGTACCCGTTGTTGAAACGGCGGCAGGTAACTGCCATGTCTATGTTGATAAGTATGCGGATTTATATATGGCAGAGAATATCGTTATAAATGCGAAGGTTCAGCGTCCGTCTGTATGCAATGCCGCAGAAACATTGCTTATAGATAAAGATATTGCCGATGAATTTGTCCCGATAATTTTTGAAAAGCTAAAGAGTTTAGGTGTTGAAATTCGTGCAGACGAGGCGGCTCGTAATATCTATTCCGACGGTATATGTGCTGCTACGGAGGACGATTATTATACGGAGTATAACGACTATATATTAGCCGTTAAGATTGTTGATGGAGTGGATAGTGCAATTAAGCATATTAATAAGTACAACACAAAACATTCTGAGGCTATCGTAACAGAAAACTACAGCAATTCGCAGAAGTTCCTCGAGGAGGTTGATGCGGCGGCAGTATATGTTAATGCGTCAACTCGTTTTACGGATGGTTTTGAATTTGGATTTGGTGCGGAGATAGGCATAAGCACACAGAAAATGCACGCAAGGGGCCCTATGGGGCTTGAGGCTTTAACATCGGTTAAATACATAGTATATGGCTCCGGTCAAGTGCGTGGCTGATTGCCGGGAAAGGATATAAAGCAAAATGAGAATTGTGGTTGCAACGCAGAATGCGAATAAAATAAAGGAAATATCGGAAATGTTTTCGCCTCTTGGATTTGAGGTCGTTTCGCAAGCTGATGCAGGGTTGGAT